>JAPYOW010000055.1 GCA_029937975.1 Methylococcaceae bacterium
AGCTGACCCGGGCCCGCTACAAACTGAACGTTATGTTAGCTCATTCGCCCGAGCTCCCCCTTTGCATATTATCACCTAAGATAACAAAACACCGATGGGGCATCAGCTAAATCAATGATCTATAAACTTGTCCACAAAACTTGTGGATAACTCTGTTAATAACTGTATGATAAGCGCTCTAAATAATGATTATTAGTGGCTTCGTGCTAAATTGTATTTTTTTTATGCAACAAGTACTTTTAATTTATAAACAATGACTTAAAAAGCACCATAGCGCATCACCATAACACAACGACTCACCCCCCGCCGTTTGTACAGAAAAAAACATTTTTGTGTATAAACTCACAACACCCTACTTTTTTAATCAATCGCCCCCATTTCGCATACTGATAAAACCATGTATTTTTTTATTCTTGTCAACCTCTGTCTGGGGTTCTTTTTACAAGCTAAAACACCACTCCACAGCTTCCTTTTATCTGACTTTTCCTTGATCTTTGGCGGTGTTTTAATGTTAATAACGCTGCTCGCTACTGGATTTAAATTTAAAAAAATTCCTTATAAGTTACGTTATGATTTATTTTCCGTAGGTTCGCTATTGGTCTGGTTTGCTTATTGGCCTCCTTTTTTTAGATATGCCACCCCCATGTTCGACTTTTTTCCTTTATACTTTGCTTTCATCACTGCCTTTTTCTCTTTAGTGTTTATTACCAAACGAGAAAATATGGATCCGGATGCCATTACTTTTTTACAATGGCTGTCTGATTCCGGACGGTTTAACCCTCTCCTTGTTATGTTAGCCGTGATTACAGGACTGGCAATGCCAGAGCATTTCCTTTTATTTCCAGTCGCTTTGACAATTTTAATCATTCGCTTTACTTTAGCCAGTTGCCTGGATAATGAATAGCCAGACAATTAAAAAGTGGTTTATCGGTTATAATTGTCAGCTTATTTCGTCAATTTGATTTTATTCCTACGCTGTAGCCCAATAGCTTATTTTGAGCACCAATAAATTCGAACCGGTAAACATTAACGGAGAGCCAGATGAAAATATTTTCAATCATGGGCGCACTCATACTCACGGCATGCGTCACCATCAATATTTATTTTCCTGCAGCAGCGGCTGAACATGTGGCCGATGAAATCATCCAGGGTATTCAGGCCGAAGAAGCCATTTTGGAACAGCAAGAAAGCCTGCCTCCACAGTCTAAAATTGATACGCCGTCGCTGGCCATCGAACCCTGGGTAGAACATGTCTTAAATTGGCTGATCCCGCCTGCGCAGGCTGCGGCGGACTTATCCGTCAATACCCCTGAAATCAGACAATTGCGCGCGGCAATGCGTCAGCGTTTTAGCGTCTTAAAACCTTTTTATGCCCAAGGCCTCATCGGCACAAGGTCTGATGGCCTGCTGACAGGCAGGGACCCGATACCGCTTAAAGATAGAAACAAGGTCAATCAATTGATTGCCGCTGAAAATGCCAACAGGCAACAACTTTACCAGGCCATAGCCAATGCCAATGGCCACCCCGAATGGTTTAACAACATTAAATTAACTTTTGCCAAACGCTGGATTAGCAATGCCAAATCCGGCTGGTGGTATCAAACTTCAAACGGCTGGAAACAGAAATAAATTATGGGACGAAGAAGACCTAGAAAGAAACAATTATCGCAGACACCGGTATCCGTCACTATTGAGTCTTTGGCTCATGACGGTCGGGGTGTTGCACATGTCGATGGCAAAGTGGTTTTTATTGATGAAGCATTACCGGGCGAACAACTCGACTTTATCTATACCGATAGCCGTAGAGATTATGCAGAAGGTAAAGTCGACACGCTACATACACATGCTGAAGAACGCGTGACCCCCGAATGCCCTCATTTTGGCATTTGTGGCGGCTGTAGCTTTCAACATGTCAAAGACGAAATACAAATCAGTATTAAAGAAGGCTTATTAAAAGAACAATTCACTCGCATAGGCAAGGTGGAAATTCCACAACTCTGGGAGCCTTTAACCAGTGTTCATTGGGGTTACCGTCGAAAGGCACGCATGGGCGTCAAATATGTGGCTAAAAAAGGACGCGTATTAGTGGGGTTCAGAGAACGTCGAAACCCTTTCCTGGCAGAAATTGAAAGCTGTAAGGTCATGCATGCGTCCGTCGGTGAAAAACTAATGGACTTATCTGACATGATCGGCGGTTTAAGTATTAAAGATAAAATACCTCAAATCGAAGTCGCTATCGGAGACGAAGACTGTATCTTGGCATTTCGCGTGCTGGAACCCCCTACCACTGAAGACAAAGAACGCATGCGAGCTTTTGGCCATCAGCATAATTTCAGTATTTGCCTGCAATCCAAGGGCCCGGATACCATCGTCCCGCTTGAGGGTGAACCGGAAATCACCCCCACTTATTCGCTACCGGATCAGAATATAACATTTAAGTTTAAGCCCGCCATGTTCACCCAGGTTAATTATGAAATTAACAAAAAAATGGTGACTCGCGTTATTGAAGCCTTTGCCTTGAACGAAAATGATATCGTACTGGATTTATTTTGTGGACTCGGCAACTTCACCCTGCCGATGGCAACCAAGGCAGGGCATGTGGTCGGCGTGGAAGGGGATCTGCCGCTGGTTCAGCATGCTAAAGAAAATGCCAAATTGAACGGACTTAGCAATGTTGAATTTTTTGCAGCCGACTTAAGTAAAGATGTCTCGGATCAAGCCTGGGCCAAGAAAAAATTCAATAAAGTTATGCTCGATCCATCAAGAGCGGGCGCCTCAGAAGTACTGCATAATTTAAAACACTGGAATCCGGATCAAATCATGTATGTTTCCTGTAACCCATCGACCTTAGCCCGTGATGCTGGCATTTTGGTGAATGAATTAGGTTATAAACTGGTTAAAGCTGGAGTAATGGACATGTTCCCCCAAACCGCGCATGTGGAATCGATTGCACTGTTTGAAAAGCCTAAATCACGCAACACATGAACCTGCCCCCCCACTATCTCCATATCTCGATTGCCCATCAGCAACTGTATTTAATGGATCATGGCAAACAAGCTTTAACTTATGCTGTTTCAACGGCAAAAAATGGCGCGGGAGAAGTGATGGGGAGTGAATGCACACCCAGAGGTTGGCATAAAATCAGAGCTAAAATTGGCGACAAACAAGCCTTAAATACTGTGTTTATCGGGCGTAGACCCACCGCAGAAATTTATAGTCCCGCTTTAAAGCATGCCTTTCCAGATAGAGACTGGATACTCACCCGCATTTTATGGCTTGGCGGATTACAACCCGGTAAAAACAGATATGGTCAAGTCGACAGCAGTTGGCGATATATCTATATTCACGGCTGTCCTGATGAATTAATCACCGGAACAGCGGCATCTCACGGTTGCATCCGTATGAAAAATAAAGACATTATGGACTTATATCAGCGCGTCGAGCCCGGATTAAAGGTGTTTATTGAATGAAATTAAATCACCATGGCTAGAATTGTATTAGGTATCGAATATGATGGTAGCCATTTCACTGGCTGGCAGTGTCAAAACCACCAACGCACCGCTCAAGAGGAATTAGAAAAAGCCTTATCTCTCATTGGCAATCAGACCATAAAAGTGCAATGTGCCGGCAGGACAGACACGGGCGTTCACGCCTTGGAACAAGTCGTGCATTTTGATACAGATGCTGATCGAACGCTGGATAATTGGGTTATGGGGGGTAATCGCAATTTACCTGCAGATGTTCGTATTCTTTGGGCAAAATTTGCCATTGACGATTTTCACGCGCGTTTTAGTGCTATTGCACGCTATTACCGATATGTTATCTTGAATCGGCCGATAAATTCAGCCTTGCAATATGGCCGGGTATCATGGTGTTATAAGCCTTTAGATGAAGTGAAAATGCATACTGCCGCTCAATCGTTAATTGGTAAGCATGATTTCTCTTCCTTTCGCGCATTAAGTTGTCAATCAGTTAGTCCTGATAGATTAATGCATTTTATTAATGTTTTTCGCCAAGGTGACCAAGTCATCATAGAACTTTCTGCCAATGCTTTTCTGCATCATATGGTCAGAAATATCGCAGGGGTATTAATGGAAATTGGCACGGGTAAACAATCTGTGGACTGGACACAAGAGTTGCTTGGTATTAAGGACAGAAAACAGGGCGGTATCACTGCAGCACCCTATGGATTATATTTAGGCGGCGTTTATTACCCGGCAAAGTATGGTCTTGACAAACACCCGGTCTTTAATTTATTACCCAAAGATGCCCGCCGCTTTGCGCATTAATTTTTTTGTAACGCTATATGTATCAAAGACCATGAACAGTGACATTATTTGAATCTAGTCAACATATTTGCAGCAATGAATGACGCTTATTAATTGATCAATGAGTGTCAAAACGCCCGGATCAGTTTTTGAAACTTGCTGACTTCAGCAACCGAATAAATCAATAAACGACCACCCTAGAAAAACTATAAAATATAGTTACCTCTTTTTTTAAAAACAAGTTTTTACAGTATTAAATATGATTGATCTCACTAATTTTTTCACATTCCAGGTTCATGGCGCAGCCAATGGACATAGCCAAGGTGGTATAGTTGATAGCGTAGCAGAAGTATTAACTTTCATAGAAGGTCTTATCGGACTTTCCCCCGCTGAGATTTTTTCTGAGCTGTTGCCTGGTATTGCTAGTATAACCAATATTCACCCCCTCATTGTCCATTTTCCCATTGCATTTTTATTGGCATTTTTCATAATTGACCTGTTCGGCAGTGTATTGAATAAAGCCCATTGGCGCCAGTTCTCTACCGGCCTCCTCTATTTAGGAACACTGTCTGCCGGTGCTGCAGTAGCAGCAGGACTGGCTGCTGAAGGCAGTGTAGAACATGGTGGAAATGTACATTTAATAATGCAGAAACATGAACTTATTGGAATAAGTGTTCTATGCTTAGCAGTATTCCTTTCTTTGTGGCGTCTTTTAAGCAACACCATAACAGCCGGTTTCCTTAATATACTTTACTTATCCTGCGCGACATTGTTAGTCATTTTAATGTTAGTCGGTGCTGATCTTGGTAGCTTAATGGTCTATAAATACGGGGTAGCTGTTGAAGCCGTAGGCGATAACATGATTGATTATTTTCATGAACATACGCACTCACATTCACATGACTGAATTTCCCACCTGAGGGAGTAAACATGGCTGACTCGAAAGTCACTCGTAAGGCATCCGCTGATTTTCCAGACAAGCTTGATGCCTTGCTAAACGAAGTCGAGACATCAAGTAATGACACTGATGAATTACTTGATGATGAAGAAACTATAGATCGATTGTTAACCAAGGACTCTTTATCAGAAAATACCCCAGAAGAGGGATTTGACGTTGATGCCTTGTTCAATACCTCTGACCGTAATGCCAGCCATAAAGCCGATGAATTTTCTGAAATTGATGCCTTGGCTGATGACCTGTTAATGGCTGATTTTGATATTTCTGCTGATAATGAAGATGCAAATGAATTTGCCGATTCGGCTAATGCTGACCCCGCAGAAAGTTTAATTGAACCGCCTATTACGGCCTCTCCGCCGCCTGTCACTAATCAACAACTCGCACAGGAAAAAGCAGCCTTTGATGAAATCCATGCACAAATCAATCAGCTTTGGGCTGAGCATGAAGGTTTAACACATCAAATAACCGAATTAGCCGATCAAGCTCGCCCTGATAGCTCGGTTTCTGAAGACATACAGACCCTGAAAGCTGAACAGTATCAGTTAAAAAAAACCCTTAAAAATAATACCCATGAGCTCCCCGTAGTGCCTTTTATTGCATTAGGCATAGCCATCATGGCTTTCTTGGCCGGCAGTGGCCTGGGGTTTATCAGCTATAACGCACAAACAGAAGTGACTGCATTAACAGAACGGGTAACACGTCTTACAGAAGAAGTTGAACTATTACTGGCACAAAACAGCCGCCAGCAACTCAAACAGATACAACAGGAATTAAACTTATTATCCGATCAGGACAGTAGCTTTAACGAGCAGTTAAACAGGCTGAATATTGTATTAAAAGAGACCGCAAAAAAAGCCATGGTTGATGATTTGGTGCTGAAAAATAATCACTCCCAGCAGGCTATTGAATTACTGCTGACGAAAGTTGAATCATTAGCAAACCGTAAAATTACCGCAGTCAGGACAAAAAGAATTCCAAAAGCAGTGTCTAAAATGCAGTGGGTGGTTAACCTGGTGGCCTTTAAACAAGAATGGTATGCCCAAAGAAAAGCCGCCGAATTTGATAAAAAAGGAATTCCAGCGAAAGTAATTCAGGTTGAAGTCAATGGACAAACCTGGTTCCGTTTGACAGTGAAAGGCTTTAAAAGTAAATCCGAAGCCGCCGCCTATGCTGTTAAAGTTAAAAAGATACTTAATTTAAGCTCTACCTGGATCACAAAAGTTTAGACGTGTAGCTGACAACCTCCCTTACACCGAAGATTCGCCTTCAAACCGATATGCGCTCAATACGTGTCTATCGTTGTCTATTCATCATGCCTGGGGATAGCAACTGATGCCTGAAATCACGCGATACGTTGGCAACTGCTACTGAAAATCTGAGCTGCACAAAGCAATACATGGACGATCACCGCCCTAGGGATCAGCACAGCTAGTTCATGCCCGCCCCATCACAATAACTTCAAGCCCTTTTTACGCTGCTAATATTTGCTACATTATGGTCTTGGCGCCGCATAATAAAAATGCTGATGCTGTCACAGCAGCCGCTAAAATTTCATCAATACTCGCACTACGACTTCTGCTGTTAGCCTGCGCATGTTGAACAACACGGAGCGCCATCAATGCATCGCTCAGCAACATCAGCAATATCAATAAATGCCCTCTGACAGTGCCCCGGTTGTTATGCACCGCCGATTGAACCTATCTATTGCAAGATAGACCTGCTGCAATCAATGTTTGCTATATAGCCCTGACACTGAACTACAGTACTTCATCATTAATAACAATAGCCACCGAAGTATTTGCCGTCAGCTCTGGTAATTCAAGCGTACCGATATAATCACCCTTCTGGCGTATAGCTGTACCTGATTTAGAAATTCTTGCCATCACTTTAACCGCTTTAAAATTAGATAATTTCATCGCAGGCATCATCGCCATCGCATCATTTAACGTCACGGAAAAAGGTAAATCAGACACTTGTTTACGCACGATAGCCAACGGCATAGGAGGACCTGTTAGAGCTTTTGCATAAATAAAAACCGTATCACTCTGGCTTACTTTTGCTTTTATCGCAGCCTTCATACTGACTTTGACTTCTATACTTACATCAGCCGATGCCTGAGCAGGTACTTCTTCCTGCCATGGTTTAATCATTTCTGAACCCGGGATTTGTGTTTGCACATTGGCCATCATGCTTTGTAATTCTTGCAAATCAGGTGAATCAGCTGGCAATAAAGTTACCAGTTTCTTCCAATATTGCATAGCAGGAACAAATTCGCCGACTTCAGCTTTTGCCATACCGGCTAACCATAGACCAGAAATACTATCCGGGAGTTGTTCTAAGGATTTAAACACCAGTTCAGCCGCTTTGCCTGTTATTCTGCCACGATTAACCATAGCCAGTGCATCGGCATAATCCAGCATTAACTCGGGGTCATCATCAACCAAAGCATAGGCATTGCCTAAGGCATTCACCGCCAGATCATACTTTTGTAAATATTTATAAGAACGTCCCAGCATTACCCAGCCTTTTGCATTATTGGGATCTTGCTCTAAACGATTGGCCAAACCTTTCACCATGGCATTAATATCATCCATTGTCGGTGATTGCGTTTGCCGAGCCTGGACCATTTCCGCTTTTTTCAAAGCATCCGGCTCACCTAATGCAAAATAAGTTAATATTGAAAACAGCGGTACAATCACCACTATCACAGGAATAACCCAACGTCCGTGTGACGCACTCGTCTGCATCGGCTGTTCATCATCCGGATGATTATCCAAATCGTCGCCCAAAGATAATTCCAGCTCTTCATATTGCTCGTCAAACTGCTGCTGGTTTAATCTCCCGGCCTGATGCTGTCTTTTTAAATCCTTGGCTTTTTCCTTAGCAATACGTACATTTCTTTGTTCAGACGTTTCATCTTTAACCTCTCTCTGTTTCCATAAGGGCGGAAGGAGCATTAAAAAAGCCAGTATCAGCAAGCCACTCACGATGAACCAATACGTTACATTCACGATTGATCTCCTTCATCGAGTAATTTTCTGACTTTAGCTTGTTGTGCTTTTTGCTGATCATTCGCTTGACTGTTTTCTTGCATTTTTTTTCTTCTGCTCATGAACCACACTAAAATAAAACCCACCAATAAAAATATAAAAGGCGCCACCCATAACACCCCTGTTTTTGCTTTAAACTGGGGGTTATACATAACAAAGTCACCATATCGCTGAATCATAAAATCAACAATTTCATCTCTGGTTTGTCCTTTTTCCAGCATTTCATATACCTGTCTGCGCAAATCTTTCGCTAAATCCGCATTGGAATCTGCGATAGTTTGGTTTTGACAAACCAGACAACGCAACTCATCAATTAATACTCTATACGCTTGTTCTTTTTGAGGGTCTTCGAATTTTTTATATTCCACGCCGGCAATACTGTGAAATGAAAGCATTAATAAAATAAGTATTGGTAATAATTTCATTATATTTCTGCGTTTAATTGCTTAACCCATGGTAATAAAATTTGCTGTACATCATTCCATGTAACAGCCCCCGTATGTTTATAACGCACCCGTCCTTGTTTATCGATCACAAAGGTTTCTGGAACACCATAAACACCATAATCAATCCCGGTTCGGCCTTCTTGATCCATGACACTTACTTGATAGGGATTACCTAATTGGGCTAACCACTGTTTTGCCGCCCAGGGATCGTCTTTATAATTCAAACCAACAATAGGCACAATATTCTTTGATGCTAATTCATTAAATACCGGATGTTCTGCACGACAGGAGCCACACCATGATGCCCAGACATTTAATAACCAGACCTTGCCAACCATATCCGCTTTACTTAATATTTTGTCGGGTTCAGCCAATATAGGTAAGGAAAAGTCAGGCGCTGGTTTATCCAGCAGTGGCGAGGGAATGTCTCTGGGGTTCAGACTCAAGCCCATGGCCAAAAACACTGCCATCACTAAAAACAGAATCAGTGGAATGACAAACTTAAGCATTACCGCTCACTCCTTTTTCTGCGGCTACAGCCTGCTGGTTTCGATTCGGTTTGCGATAACGTTTATCTGTAGTCGCGATTAAGCCACCAAGACCCATAAAAATAGCTCCCAGCCAAATCCAGCGGATAAAGGATTTATAGTGAATACGTAGACTCCACGCACCTTCATCACCTAGAGGTTCACCAATGGCAACAAACAGATCCCTTGATAAACCCGCATCGATGGCCGCTTCTGTCATAGGCATTTTCTGCACGAGATATTCTCTTTTCTGAGGCCTGAGTATGGCCACTTGTTCGCCATCCACACTGACCGTAAATTTTCCTTCAAGGGCTAAATAATTTGGTCCTTGCGTTTCAGTTACGCCATTAAATTCAAAAGTATATCCTGACATTTCCAGACGATCCCCCGGCTCCATCCGCACATCTCTTTCTATGGTATAAATGGAAGTAAAGGTAATACCGATTACAAACACAGAAATACCCAAATGTGCCACGGTCATGCCATAAAAACCGGCAGGGATGCTGATTAAACGCTGCAAACTCAAGCCTTTATTACCGAATCGATCTACAAATGACAATCCCACTGTGGCCATCGTCCACAATGCCAGCGTGACGCCCAATCCAGCAGCCCATGAATAAAAAGGCATTAATAAGGGGGTTAAAAACCCGATGCCGATACACCCGACAATCATTCCCTTTAATCGCCAGCCTAACGCTTTCAGATCATCGCGTTTCCAACGAATTAACATGCCCAGCCCGACAGTCACCGTCAGTGGTGCCATTAAAGGAATAAAAATGGCATTAAAATAAGGAGGACCCACAGAAATTTTACCCATGCCTAAGGCATCAATCACTAAAGGGTACAGTGTGCCCAACAAGATACTGGCAGCGGTAGCGACTAACAATACATTATTCAGTAACAAAGCCGATTCACGCGAGACCAATTCAAAACTGACGCTGTTTTTAACTTTCGGTGCTCTAAAAGCATAAAGCAATAGGGATCCCCCCACCACAATCGCCAGAAATATCAAGATAAACAAGCCTCGTGACGGATCAGAGGCAAAGGCATGAACGGAAGTTAATACCCCTGAACGCACGAGAAAGGTGCCCAGCAAACTCAAAGAAAAAGCCAGAATAGCGAGCAGTACTGTCCATGTCTTAAACACCCCGCGTTTTTCACTGGCCGCTAAGGAATGAATGAGTGCGGTACCGACTAACCACGGCATAAATGAAGCATTTTCCACCGGATCCCAGAACCACCAGCCGCCCCAGCCTAACTCGTAATAGGCCCACCAACTGCCGAGAGCAATACCCAGCGTTAAAAACACCCAGGCTATATTGGTCCAGGGTCTTGACCATCTTGCCCAGGCGGAATCTAAGCGTCCTTCTAATAAAGCCGCAATAGAAAAAGCAAAGGCCACCGAAAAACCAACATAGCCCATATAAAGCATGGGAGGATGAATGGCCAGGCCAGGATCTTGCAATAAGGGATTTAAATCACCCCCTTCAATAGCGGCAGGAAACAAGCGTTCAAACGGATTGGAAGTCAATAATAAAAATAAAATAAAACCAATACTGATCAGACCCATGACCCCGAGAACACGCGCTAAAGTCGTTTCTGGCACGCCTTTACTGAAAGTAGCTACCAAGCCTGTCCAGATAGACAAGACCAAGGCCCACAGTAATAAAGAGCCCTCATGTGCACCCCAGACCCCAGAAACCAAATATAATATAGGCAACTTCGTGTTGGAATTGTTAGCGACATACAGGATTGAAAAATCATGTACCAAAAAGGCATAGGTTAAGCAGCCATAGGAAATCAGCATAAATACTAATTGCGCATAGGCTGAAGGTCTGGCAACGGCAACCCACCCGCCAATTAAACGGTATGCACCGATGATAGGAAGCAGGCCTTGTATCACCGCCATACACAAAGCCAGGATGAGAGCGAACTGCCCTATTTCAGCTATCATTTTATTGTCCTATAGTTTGTTGCAGGGCTACTTTCTTTAAACTATCCGCAACTTCCGGTGGCATATAGTTTTCATCGTGCTTGGCAAGGACTTCTTCTGCGATAAATACCTGCTCTTTATTTAAACGTCCATTAGTCACGATACCCTGTCCTTCCCTAAATAAATCCGGCAAAATCCCCGTATATTCAACGGTGACTTCCTTACTGTAATCTGTCAGCACAAAACGCACCATCAAACCGTCACCGGGTCTTTCAATACTGCCCTCCACCACCATGCCGCCTAAACGAAATTTAGCCTGCTCGGGAGCCTTACCTGCGACCACTTCGCTGGTCGAAAAAAAATACATTAAATTTTCATTAAAGGCTTTTAACGCAAACGTTACAGCAGTCGCAATGCCTGCTACCATCAATAAAATAAGTATGAGTCGTTGTTTTTTTACCGGTGTCATTGTTGTTTTCTTTTTTGTTTTAACGCTAAATCACGTAATAATTTCTTTCTTTGGATTAGTGGCAATACCACATTAAGTAACAATACCACAAAGGCAATACCATAAGCCGGCCACACATACATACCATAGCCGCCCATACCTAAAAACTCGGCAAAACTGTTCATGACTTTTCCTCCACAATCTTTTTCACCCACTGACTGTTTTGTTCACGGCTTAACAATTCAACCTTGGCCGCTAGCATCATGGCAATAGCATAATAAAATTTAAATGCTGTCGCCATTAACAACAGCGGGATTAACATATCAATATGCATGGAAGGTTTACCCATTTTGGCGACCGTAGGCCCTTGATGCAAGGTGTTCCACCATTCCACCGAATAATGAATAATAGGAATATTAACCACACCGACCAAGGCTAAAATTGACACCGCCCGAGACGCCGTACGCTTATCTTCAATAGCACCATACAGACTGATAACGCCCAGGTATAAAAATAACAAAATCAATTCAGAGGTTAACCGTGCATCCCAGACCCACCAGGTTCCCCACATCGGTTTACCCCACAAAGAACCTGTGACCAAAGCAATCAAGGTGAAACTCGCGCCGATGGGCGCGCTACTGATCGCAACCACATCCGCAATTTTCATGCGCCAGATAAGCCCGATAGCCCCTGATATGGCCATGACCACATAGATAAATAAAGACATCCAGGCGGCTGGAACATGAATATAAATTATCCGGTAACTATCGCCTTGTTGATAGTCAGTGGGCGCTAAATACAAACCACCGTATAAACCAGCCACTACTAATAATACAAAAATAACCACAAACCAGGGTAATAATTTATCAGTAAAGCTGTAAAAATGAGGCGGTGACGCCATGCGATGATAAAAACGAAGTAAGGGAGCAGGAACAATAGACATAAAATTTCAACCGTGGGGGTTTAGGTAATACTCATTTTTATGGCAGCAGCAGCAGGTAAAGGGGCTAAAACGACAGACATAAAAAAAACAGCAATCAAAATATTAATTTGCGGATCAACGGCCAAACCATTGCTAGCCATGTCAACCGCATTACTGGCAAATATTAAGACCGGCACATAGAGAGGCAGAACCAATAACGATAAAATCATCCCCCCTCGACGCAAACCTATGGTTAAAGAAACACCAATAGATCCAATCAGACTTAAAACCGGCGTTGCCAAGACCAGAGTCAACATTAAAGTTCCCCAGGCTTGTTCGGGCAAACCCAGGAAAATGGCTAACAAAGGTGCCACTACTAAAAGCGGCAAGCCTGTCACCAGCCAGTGCGCCACAATTTTAGCAAATACCAGAACAGTTAATGGATGCGAACTTAAAAGCATTTGTTCCAGTGAGCCATCATCAAAATCAGAACGAAACAGGCTATCCAGTGAAAGCATCACGGCTAATAATGCCGAGACCCAGATAATACCTGGCGCAATCGCCTGTAATAGTTTTGGATTAGCACCTACGCCTAAAGGAAATAAAGTCACCACCAGAATAAAGAAAAAGACCGGGTTGGCAATTTCAGCTCTTCTGCGGAAGGCCAAAATCAGATCACGCCGGATCACAGCAAAAAAGGCGGTGCTTAATGACATGACGATAAATTTATTTTCTGAACATCTGCTTCAGCCAAATTCAGATCATGATGTGAGGTTAAAATAATCATCCCGCCATTAACAATATGTTCATGCATTAATGATTCAATCAATTTAATGCCTTCTTTATCAATTGAAGTAAAGGGTTCATCAAGCACCCACAAACTTTTTTTAGTTATCAACAAGCGTGCTAAGGATAATCGCCGTTTCTGTCCAGCAGAGAGCGACTGTACCAAAGCATGATCATAACCTGCCAAGTTTACTTTTGCCAATGCCTGCACTATAGAATACCGCCCGGTCTGGCTCAAAGCCAGCGACATTTTTAAATTTTCTATTACGGTTAATTCTTTTTTTATCCCATCCAAATGGCCTACATATGCCATTTCCGCATAATATTCACTGTCTTTTACTGCACTATCACACCAGTGAATTTCACCTGCATCCTGTTCCCTGAATCCGCAGATAATGCGTAACAAAGAGGTTTTACCACTGCCGTTTTTTCCTTCCAGCAATAAAACCTGACTGTTTTTTAAGCTAAAACTCAGCCCCTCAAACAAAACCCGGTCATCTCGTATACAACTTAAGTTCTTAACCTCTAACAATTTATTTTTAATACATTCCATGCGATTACTATTGCT
>JAPYOW010000056.1:0-6939 GCA_029937975.1 Methylococcaceae bacterium
GTTTTGAATTGGTTTAAGGATATTTGCTAAATGATTAGTGGTGCCGATGGCCGGAGTTGAACCGGCACGACCTAAGTCACCACCCCCTCAAGATGGCGTGTCTACCAATTTCACCACATCGGCTTTACTATCAATTATTGTACTTAGTCAAATTACCCAGCAACAACAGTTTCAACATCTGTGATGTTTTATTCTGTTGCTGTTTGCTCTTCCTGAACAACTGTTTCTACAGTGTCTGCACTAATGACAGGAATACTCTCTGTGGAGGCTTCGTTGTCCGCACTGTCAATTAATGGCACATCCTCAAAAACTTTCTCAGCTTCAGGGACATCCATCAAATTGACTTCCTCTTCAATTTGACCGCTTAACACGGCAAGACCCAGACTGGTTGCAAAAAACAGAGTAGCTAAAATAGCGGTTGTTCTTGACAAAAAAGAAGATGCCCCCTGTGCTCCAAACACAGAACCTGAAGAAGCACTGCCGAAAGCAGCACCGGCATCAGCACCTTTACCTTGTTGAATCAATACAAAACCGATGACGCCTAGGCCCAATAATACATGGACAATTATAATTGCTTGATACATACTTTTTTATTTAAGTAGATTGATAAATTTTTAAGAATGACTCTGCATCTAATGATGCACCACCGATTAAGCCGCCGTCAATATCAGGCATCGCGAAGATTGCCTTAGCATTACCCGGCTTAACACTACCGCCGTATAAAATCTGTATTTTGTCTGCCACTGTCTGGCTTTTTGCTGCGATTTGTTCACGGATATATTTATGAACTTCCTGTGCCTGCTCATCACTGGCTGTTTTGCCAGTACCGATTGCCCATACAGGCTCATAGGCAATAACAGAAAATTCAAAAGCCTCAATACCTGCCAAGTCAATCACTGCGCCAAGTTGCTCATCAATCACAGCAAATGTAGTGCCATTTTCACGCTCTTCCAGCGTTTCACCGATACATAAGACAGGTGTAACCCCTTCTTTTTGTGCTTGCACAAAACGAGTCGCGACAGACTCATTGGTATCACCGTAATAAGAACGTCTTTCTGAATGCCCTACCAATGCATAAGTACATCCACATTCTTTAAGCATAGCCGCAGAGATTTCTCCGGTATAAGCGCCTGATGCCTGATCAGCTACGTTTTGGCTGCCTAGTGCTAATGGAGTATTTTCAATTGCACTTTGTACATCAGATAAATAAACATAAGGAACACAAACCGCGATCCCTTCATTGCCAGGTCTCAAACCTGCAGCAATTGCATTAGCCAATTCCAGACCTTCTGAACGTGAACCATTCAATTTCCAATTACCCATCACTAGTGATTGACGCATTACACACTCCAAGAAAAAATAAACAGCCCATAATAAAGGGTAAACACATACAGTTCAACCTAAAAAACATGAATACACCTAAAAATATTGGTTTAGCCACTATTTCAGGCAATATATTAAGTCAGAATAAATTGCGAGCAGGACTCTATCACATGCCCTGCAATATGACGCAGGTTCTCTCATAACTTAATGAGATCCTGTGCATATGCTTTTTATCATGCCAATAAACCCTTGTTATGATATAGAATAAGGCAAACAAATTGGCAAGAGCATTAAACTCATTGCTATAACATGAAATAATACCGTTTTTCCTATCATATAAACACCATTAAACACCATGGCTCAATATATATATTCGATGAATCGAGTGGGCAAAATTGTCCCTCCCAAAAAACACATCCTAAAAGATATCTCACTGTCTTTTTTCCCCGGCGCAAAAATTGGTGTATTGGGTTTAAATGGTTCTGGTAAATCAACCTTACTGAGAATCATGGCCGGAATTGATACAGAAATTGAAGGCGAGGCAATTCCTCAAAAAGGCATTAACATCGGCTATCTTCCTCAAGAACCTCAACTCGATCCTAATAAAGATGTGCGTGGGAATGTAGAAGAAGGTGTTGCTGAAATTAAAGCCATTGTTGATCGATATAATCAAGTTAACGAAGCCTTTGCTGATCCAGACGCTGATTTTGATGCTTTACTCACTGAACAGGCTGATTTACAAGAAAAAATCGAAGTTGCAGGTGCCTGGGAACTGGAGAGAACACTGGAAATTGCCGCAGATGCACTCCGTCTCCCGCCTTGGGATGCGGATGTCACTAAACTCTCAGGAGGAGAGCAACGTCGCGTGGCATTGTGTCGCTTATTACTCTCCAAACCTGACATGCTGTTACTGGATGAACCGACTAACCATTTAGATGCCGAGTCGGTAGCGTGGCTGGAACGATTTCTTCATGATTATTCAGGTACTGTGGTTGCCGTCACCCATGATCGATATTTTCTGGATAATGTGGCCGGCTGGATTCTTGAATTAGATAGAGGCATGGGTATCCCATGGGAAGGCAATTATACCAACTGGCTGGAACAAAAAGAAAAACGCCTTGCGCAAGAATCCAAACAAGAAAGTTCACGCCAAAAAGCCTTAAAACAGGAACTGGAATGGGTCAGGTCAGGCACTAAAGGCCGCCACGCCAAAAGCAAAGCCCGTCTGGCCCGTTTTGATGAGTTATCATCCAAAGAAGTGCAAAAGCGCAGTGAAACCCAGGAAATCTATATCCCACCCGGTCCTCGTCTGGGCGATGTAGTGATTGATATCGAAGGGGTTAGCAAAAGCTTTGGCGATAAATTATTAGTCAATGACCTTAGCTTTAAACTGCCTCCCGGCGGTATTGTGGGTATTATTGGCCCCAATGGTGCGGGTAAAACCACCCTGTTTCGTATGATGGCAGGTTTTGAACAACCTGACGCCGGCACGGTCACGCTAGGTAAAACTGTTGAGTTAGCTTATGTAGACCAAATGCGGGACGATATGGATGCCAGCAAAACAGTCTGGGAAGAAGTTTCCGATGGATTAGACATGGTCACCGTAGGCAATTATCAAACCCCTTCCCGCGCCTATCTCGGTCGCTTTAATTTTAAAGGTGCCGACCAACAAAAACATATTGGTCATTTATCAGGTGGCGAACGCAACCGGGTACATTTAGCTAAATTATTAAAAAGCGGTGGTAATCTTTTACTACTGGATGAGCCAACCAACGACCTGGATGTGGAAACATTACGTGCTTTGGAAGAAGCTATTCTGGCATTCCCTGGTTGTGCCGTTGTTATTTCGCATGACCGCTGGTTTTTAGACAGAATCGCCACCCATATACTGGCATTTGAAGGTAACAGTGAAGTGACCTGGTTTGAAGGCAATTATGCGGATTATGAAGCAGACCGTCATAAACGACTGGGTACCGATGCGGATACCCCTCATCGAATAAAATATAAGAAAATTTAGGCACACAGATAAGGTTAAGAGTTTTAAATGCTAACTCTTAACCTTTACCTCCCTCATTACAGAAACAAGCGCCAGATCCTTTCGTAACCCATTTATTCATCACAGGGCAATATGGCAAGGAAAGACGTGACCCTTGATTTTCCGCCATCAATACCCATCGCATCATTCAACACGTCAATATTTATTCGAACGGCTAAATCCTTAAAATAATAAGCAGACGTCTCTGTCTTACTACGACTGCTGAAAACCAGTTTAAACAGCAAATAACCCAAACAAATACAGCAATAGAAGCGCCAATCCATTTAAGAAATTTTAGCCTTCCTACATAAGATTCCTCTCACAAAAACTGAACGTTATGAGACGTATAGGCAATACTTAATGATCGGAGGCCGCTCCGGCTCCTTGAGGGACTCGAATGCTTTCAACCATATCCTGCACATCCTGAGGCGGCGGTGGCGTCAGCATACTGACAAAATAAGCGACCATAAAGTTAATCAGCATTCCAATAAAGCCTATTCCCTCGGGTGATACGCCGGTCCCGTTCTCAAGGAAGTTAAACCAGTAATCCTGATGGTTGGCATAGAATTGGAAATAGATGATATACCCTAGCGTGAAGCCGATGCCACAGATCATGCCCGCGATAGCACCCTCTTTATTAATACGCTTAGTAAAGATACCCAAGACAATGGTGGGGAAAAACGAGGAGCAGGCTAAACCGAAAGCAAAGGCGACTGTTTTCGCGACAAATTCAGCCGGCGGGTTGATCCCAAAATAGGCCGCAACAACAAGCGCACCAAACGAAGCGATTCGCGCCCACATCAACTCTTGCTTATCATTCAGATCCGGTTTAACAATACACTTCAGCAAGTCATGGGACACCGAAGTCGAAAGCACCAACAGTAAGCCGGCTGCAGTTGATAAAGCGGCTGCGATACAGCCTGCCATAACCAGCGCAATCACCCACTCCGGTAATTCCGCGATCTCTGGATTAGCCATAACCAGAATATCACGTTCATAAAAAAGCTCATTGCGACCCGGGCTAATATCATTCGTCAGTAAACGTTCGTTATAGCTGCCGCGCAAAGATTCCCCATCACTGTCGAGTTTGAATGCTGGCTTTCCAGCAAAAGCTGCACCATCACCAAAATACTGAATTTTACCATCGTCATTTTTATCTACCCAGGCTATAAGATCACGATTTTCCCAACCGGTAAACCAGGCCGGCGCACTTTTATATTCCTGATTATGAATTTCCTCGATAAGGTTCGTTCGGGCAAAAGAACCTACAGCAGGTGCAGTCAGGTAAATGATGGCGATAAAAGCCAAAGTCCATGAGGCAGATTGGCGCACTGCTTTAACATCTTTAACCGTGAAAAAGCGAACGATAACATGCGGCAGACCAGCCGTTCCAAACATCAAGGCAGCTGTTATACAAAAGAAATCCCACTTGTCTTTTACACCACCGGTGTATTGCGCAAAACCAAGCTCCTTGTTCAAACCATTGAGTTTTTCCAATAACGGGACGGCATTCTCAGCCCCATCTTTGATATAGTCCCCGATAAAGCCTAACTGAGGTATAACATTACCGGTTAACATAACTGAAATAAAGATGGCTGGTATGGTATACGCAAAAACCATCACACAATACTGGGCCACTTGAGTATAGGTAATACCTTTCATCCCTCCTAAAGCGGCGTAACAGAAAACAATACAAGAACCGATAATCACGCCTAAGCTAATACTGATATCAAACAATCGAGAAAAGACCAGGCCGACACCCCGCATTTGGCCCATGATATATGTCAGGCAAATAAAGATCGCGCAGACAACCGCCACGAAGCGAGCAGCGTTGGAGTAAAAACGATCTCCCAAAAAATCAGGTACAGTAAACTTTTTAAATTTACGCAAATAAGGCACTATCAGTACCGTCAAAAGCACAAACCCACCTGTCCAGCCCATTAAAAAACGCGATCCGGCATAACCGGTAGAAGCAATCAAGCCCGCCATGGAAATAAAAGTCGCGGCAGACATCCAGTCAGCAGCGGTGGCCATGCCATTAGCCAAAGGCGAAACACCACGACCGGCAACATAAAACTCTTGAGTTGATGCGGCACGCGAACGAATAGCAATGAATATGTACACAACAAAAGTGATGCCGATGAAAATAAAATTCCAGGTATCCTGCGTCATAACGAACCCTCCTGGTCATATCCATGCTTGCGATCCAACTTATTCATCAAGCGGTTATAGACAAATAACAACAACACGAAGACTATAATGGAGCCCTGTTGAGCCATCCAGAAACCAAAAGGAGCGCCCCCCACTGAAGGCATCTCAGCATCTAAATACTCACGAAAGATGATTCCACAGCCAAAAGACACAAAGGCCCATATCATTAAAAGAAAGGCAATAATCTTTAGACTCTGCTTCCAATAAGTTTTTGAATCGTGTGTGTCTGACATAAATATTCTCTAATTATTAATAATAATAAAATGAAACCCAATTATAACTGTGCTATCCAGAAAAAACGTCTCGTAATGTTGATCAACAACCCATTCACAGCGTCTGTTTAAGTACTTACGGCGTCGGTAAGTATGAGGGGCAAGGAAACAGGTGGCTCCGGCCGCGTCGACCAAGGGAGTAGCAGGACAACAGTGTCCACGGCCTGCATACTGCGTTTCACAACGGCAGAGGCCCAGTCAGTCGTGGCAGCGTTTTGGGCCTCCCTCTGGCCAGAACCCGTTAATTTTTGCTTTTTTAACGTTAAAAGCTGTGGATATTCACAGCATAAACAACTGTTGCTAAGCGCAAGTAATTAATCCAGAAATAGCTTCATTAGATTAATTAATTTTTATACCGATACCCACACAAAGTATAAAAGCATGTGAATCACAATACCGCGTGATATGTTGGTATCTCAAAAAGATTATGGAGTAAGTGTCGCATGAAGTATTTAGGATTCATCTGGTTAGTGATGTCTGGCTATGTGATGGCAGAGGACGTTTATTATTGTTCAGATAACAACTCTGCTGGGTTGTTAAAGAATGAAGAAGGACAATATAAACAAGCTAACTTCCATGCGAAAAAGTTCAAAATGAAGCTTCAGGGTGATGGGAATATTGTTATAGCAGATCCCGGAATCGGAAGGGATGCACTTTTTATATGCTCAGCTGTTTCCCCTGATCTTCAGGACGAATCTCCAGAATACAAACATCACAAATCCTGTGTAAAGGAACACTATACGGGCCATCACTTTAACTTCAATGTCGATAACGGCAGATATGTTTGGCTTAAAGGTTCTGGTTATGTGTTTAATACTAATGCCGTTGTACTCAGTATTGGCACTTGCACTAAGTTTTAACTGATAGTTTCAGAAAGTATAAAAATATGTACAAATACCATATACCCTGAAAAATGGGTAACTGTCAGGTCAAGTCTGAGTCAGTACTGATTAAGTCTGTGCTACTCCCGCCAAGTGCTGATTAGAGCTGCTGATGCTTGCGCAACCACGCTCTAAAACAAAGAGTCAGGTTTTGCTTGATTGTTTGATTTTTCCTACCCTATTGCCTTGATGAATATATCAATAAGCAAGCCACAAT
>JAPYOW010000056.1:7039-13712 GCA_029937975.1 Methylococcaceae bacterium
TTTGATTTTTCCTACCCTATTGCCTTGATGAATATATCAATAAGCAAGCCACAATTCCGCGTATTGTGGCTTACTGCGCTGGGTTATTCATCTTTACATTCACATAAGAAGCTAACGCTGACACACCGCTTTCAGCGGTGTATAAAACCACGACCAGGATCAAGTTCCACAGAAAGTATGATAATCTCTATCGTCATCCACGGGCAAGTCTTGATAATTTCCGGTATTAGCTAATTCATTGTACGGCGAGCGTAATACCGTAAGAAAATCATCTGCCGCCTGAGTACTACCCGTTTCTTCGCAAGCTTTTAACACGCTTTCTACATGATGATTTCTTGGGATAACAACCGGGTTATGGGTTTTCATTATTGCTTTGGCTATTTCAATCTCTTGTTGTGAATGACCTACATGCAATCGCCATGTGTCATACCAGTCGCCTAATGTTTGTTTTAATTCATTGGCCAGGTTTTCATCATCCAATGACTGGGTTAAATCAGTAAACATTTGGGTATAGTCCCATTGTTTATTTTTCATTGTTTCTAATAACTCTGCGATAAATACTCTATCACTCGGCTCTATTTCCGCTAAACCTAATTTATTGGCTAACATCTTGAAATAGGCCTGTTCAAATTGCTGGCTAAATTGCATTAACAAAGGCTCAACGATGGCTATGGCAGCTTTTTCGTCATTACCGATTAGAGGTATCAAGCATTCTGCAAGTCGAGTCATATTCCACAGGGTAATACTAGGCTGGTTACCGAATGCGTATCGCCCTTGGGTATCGATAGAACTATAAACCGTATTGGGGTCGTAAATACCCATCATGGCACAGGGGCCAAAGTCGATAGTTTCCCCGGAAATGGCAACATTGTCTGTATTCATCACCCCGTGAATAAAGCCAACACGCATCCACTCAACAACCAATGTGATTTGTTTGGCTATCACCGCTTCAAGGAACTGAAGCGCTTTGTTTTCAGGGGCAATATTTATCTCAGGGTAATGGCGGTTTATCGCATAATCAAGCAGTGTGGTGAGTGACTCTATGTCGTTTCTTATCGCGAAGTATTGAAATGTTCCAACGCGGATATGACTTGCAGCTACTCGGGTCACCACAGCACCAGGCCTTAAGGTTTCCCGGTACACCGGTTCGCCGGTAGTCACGACGGCTAAACAGCGTGAAGTGGGTACCGCCAGGAAATGCATGGCTTCACTCATAATGTATTCACGCATAGCCGGACCAAGTGCACAACGGCCATCACCCCGTCTTGAAAATGGCGTAGAACCGGAACCTTTAAGTTGAATATCAAAACGATGATCATGCTTATCCAGCACTTCACCGATTAAATGTGCGCGACCATCGCCAAGCTGCGGGCTAAGCTGACCAAATTGATGACCACTATAGGCCAGCGCAATAGATTCAGCACCTTCAGGCAATTGATTGCCTGAAAAATATTGTGCTTGCAAAGCAGCGTTAGTTTGTAAAGATGGGCTTAACTGAAGAGTTTCAGCGAGGTTACTATTCCAAAATAATAACTCAGGTTTAGAAACTGGGGTGGGTGAAACACGTTTATAAAATGCATCACCTAGAAGAATGTAGCTGTTAGAAAATTTCAAAATTACCTGACTCTTAACGGACTTAAACTAATAACCATATAAAGTATGATTAAAACTATTTTTACCAATGACAATTCGTGATTGAAACGAATCCCTTTCAACAATTATACGTATTCAAGGCCAGATAACCAAAATTATAAAATAAGTGCCGGAAGAGTTTTATAAGAACAACTTGATCAAGATTAATTCCCTCCGGCACCTTTATTTGTAGCATAATATTCTTATTATTGCGGCAGGTAGCTTCATCAGCCCGGCACACTCCTTATGCAAACGGAGGCTCAGTATGATTGTTGAACAGATATGGACGGCTAATGCGTTTCGTAATTTCAATTACCTGATCGCCTGCCCGGAAACAGGTGAGGCTCTGGCTATCGACCCGCTCGACCATCAAAAATGTTTGAGCACTGCAAAACGACATGGCTGGACCATTACCCAGATACTGAATACCCATGAACACGGTGACCATACGGGCGGTAACCCAGCAATGATTGCTGCTACCGGGGCCAAACTGCTGGCGCATTACAATGCCAAACACAATATCTCCGGTATAGATGTTGGCCTGTCTGCTGGCGATGTCATCAAGGTAGGGCGCACTGTGGAGTTACTCGCGCTGGATACCCCCGGGCATACCATGAGCCATATCTGCCTATTATCACAAACCGATGAACCTGCACTGTTTTGTGGGGATACTTTGTTTAATGCGGGTGCAGGCAACTGCCACAATGGCGGTCACCCAGAACATCTTTACACCACCTTTGCCAGCCAATTGTCCAAGCTTGATGACCATACCCGCATCTACCCGGGGCATGACTATATCAATAATAATCTACAGTTTACTTGTGCTCGCGAACCCGACAACACGCAAGCACAGGCGCTATTGGAAAAAATTTCAGGCCAGAACCCGGACAAGGCACTGGTATCGACTATAGCCATGGAAAAGGACATCAATACATTTTTTCGCCTGCAAAACCCATCGGTAATCGCCAAACTGCGCGAGGACTTCCCTGATTTACCCGAACATCCAGATCCAAAAACTGTGTTTTTAAAATTGCGCGAATTACGCAACCGATGGTGATGCTTCGCGCCTAAGACTATTGCATTGCGAGAGAATGCAGACTACCAGCCCTTTCGGAGCATTGACAGCACATGCACTACCATCAATGCTGTGGTTTCCCTTAACCGGAAACAATAATATCAAAGCGTTTCATCAAGGCATGAATATCTTTACGATAACAAGGCTGAACCGGTAAACTCAAATCTTCTGGTGTTAACCCTCGCTCCTGTAAAGATTCCACTTCTATAAACAGCTCTTTAACATCATACATTTCCAGCACATTAAAAATACACAAGGTCTCTTTTAAGCCTTGCTTTGCTGGCTGCTGTGTTTTTTTTAACTGAAAAACCCCATCGTCTAAAAACAACAATGTCAGTTTTTGCTCAAATGCAGCGGTAGTGAGTATTACATCCAGTTTTTCTTGCAGAATCAGACCCTGGTGAGGGGCCATCCGCATAATAAATAAAAATTTCTTAATCATACTGTTAACCAAACTCTATAAAACGATCAGCCAATAAACAGGCTTCAGCCAGTTGACCCAGACCTGATATTCTAAAACCACCGGCCAAATCATCATCACACTTACCTTGTCGAGTGGCTTCATCCGAAATTAACAAGGCTCGTCTTTGCGCAGCAGAAATACAGACCACCATGTCTATGTTGTGCATTGCAGCTAATGCTGTCCATTTTTTTGTGAGTTGTAACTCGTCATCGGGGGGGCTGGCATATTTAAAGGCATGATATATCCCCTCTTGATAAAAAAACACCCGAAAAACTTCATGGCCATTTTTAAGTAAGGCTTCTATCAATTGGTAAGCACAGTACCCTGCATGGGAATTGTTAGGGCTTGAGTTTATTTGTATGGCATATTTCATGGCTGTTTTATTATTTGCATGCTGTTTTCGGTGTTATTTTATAATGACTGCTAAAATTATGAACCAAATTCCTTCTTATTGTCCCGTTTGCATGCTGACTAAAGTACTTACTCTGACTGTTGCACTTCTTTTTTATCCATTATCACTTCAGGCGACTGATATTGAAGATATTCGTCTACCCGACATGGGGGACTCGGCTGGCAGTTTAATTTCACCAGCGCAGGAAAAACAGTTAGGCGATGCTTTTTTCAGAAGTTTACATGCAAAAATAAAAATCAATCAAGACCCAGAGATTCAACACTATATCCAATCTGTAGGCCAGCAACTAGTTGCTAACAGTGACTTACCCACTAATCCGTTTTATTTTTTTGTTGTACTGGACAAGCAAATCAATGCCTTTGCTGGACCAGGTGGATATATTGGTATCAACGCCGGTTTATTTTTACTGACCGAAGCTGAAAGTGAACTGGCTTCTGTTATGGCTCATGAAATTGCGCATGTGACCCAACGTCATTTACATAGAGCTTTTGAAGCGGCCAGTAAATTATCAATCCCTACCGCAGCCGCCACCTTAGCAGCCATCTTGCTGGGTACACAGTCCCCTGCACTGGGACAGGCGGCTTTAATTGCAATTCAGGCTGGCAGCATTCAGTTTCAAATTGATTTTACCCGTGCTAATGAGAAAGAAGCAGATCGTGTCGGTATGAAAACCTTATCAAAATCAAATTTTGACCCTCGAGGTATGCCGGTTTTTTTTGAACGATTACAACAATCGACACGCTTTTATGGGAAAGGAATTCCCGAGTTCTTACGCACCCACCCTGTATCCTCTTCACGCATTGCAGATACCCGGGGTAGAGCCCGTAAATATCACTATAAACAATATCCAGATTCATTAGCTTATTTATTAAGCCGGGCAAAGCTCAGAATCATGCTAGCCAATGATCCCAGGCAAACTTTAAAGTATTTTCAGGCAAGAACACATCAGGGAACTGAAAGACAAAGAGCGGTTGCACGCTACGGCATGGCTCTGACTCAGTTAAAATTACAAAAATACACAGCCGCCAGAGAGATTCTGCAATCATTAACGGCCAAATACCCTGACCAGCCTCAATATGCCTATGCCCTGGCAGATCTGGCAATTAATACCAATCACTACCAGAGGGCATTAAAACTGCTTAAAAACTCAATGGCTCGCTTCCCTCTTAATAATGCCTTAAAAATAAAATATATCTCTACTTTATTAGAAACAGGGAATGCGGAAAAAGCTAAAACCACCTTACAGGCTTTAGATTACATCAGCAAGAAACAACCCATGTATTATGAGTTAATAGCTCAATCCTATGCTCATTTAGACCAACCTGCTGAATCACATCGTTATTTAGCAGAATATTACTATGCTGTCGGCCACACAGCATCGGCTATTTTACAAATAAATCTAGCAAAGCAAGCCGAGGGAATTAATTTTTACTTACAAGCGATCCTTGATGAACGTTTACAATTTTTCATGTCCGAAGAAAAAGAACGCAAACTTAATCAATAGCCCGCTATGTTTACCTTCCCCGCGGGGGGGCTTAACTATCCTGTATACCCTCATTAGTGCATAAACTTATCGATGCGCTAACTGTACGACTGCCCAATCCCTATTGATACCACAGGGTATTGTTTTTTTTAAGAAACTCACCTGAGAGGGTCAACAACCGCCTGAACTTAACATTAACAGGAAATAAGTAAACACCCTATGTTACTGTTTTTTATAAAATAATTATAAAGTTCAATTTTATTCAATAGAAATGTCTTTTTTTTATAGACAACCCTGCTTTTTTTAATATAAACTGCAGACCTGCTTATGGATGGCACGGCGATAAGCCGAAATGAGGAGGAAAGAAACCTTAAATGGTTATAATAAAAAAAAAATATATTTACTTGGTTTACTTGGTCAAAAAGACATCCGCGTAAAATAACAATAATAATAAATAAACGCAAGCCCGCTCACAGCGGGCTTTTTTATGCCTTAAACTAAAGCATGCGCTAAAAACAACCCATACAGCGTTAACTGATGCCTTGACATCACCTACACTTTCTCGCTATTTCTATACCTCGCCTCTCAAAATGGCCCTCTTTTTTTACCTGTATTCGGAACTGACTGATGAGTAACACTTTGCTTTCAACTAAACCTATCCCCGTCCGCGAAAGACTAATTATGGCACTCGACCTTCCTGACATAGCTGAAGCTCAAGCTATGGTTGAAGAGCTGGGCGATTCTGTTATTTTCTACAAGGTAGGCATGGAGCTATTCATGTCAGGTGATTATTTCGGTTTTATTGAATGGCTAAAAGCACGTAATAAAAAAGTATTTGTTGATTTGAAATTCTTTGATATTTCTGCCACTGTCGGCCGTGCTATCAAAGCATTAAGCAATAAAGGTGTAGACTTTGCCACGATTCATGGCAACGACGCCATCATGGAAGCTGCCGCTGCCAATAAAGGGGATTTGAAGGTCTTGGCGGTGACTGCATTGACCAGTCTTGATCGAGGCGATCTGGATGACCTTGGTTTTAAATGTGATGTTCGGGAGTTAGTGTTATCTCGTGCTAAACGTGCCCTACAGATTGGCTGTGATGGTATTGTCTCATCGGGACTTGAAGTGTCCATGTTAAGACAAGAGTTAGATCACCGCTTATTAGTCATCACCCCAGGCATCAGACCGGTAGACAACCGAGAAGATGACGACCAAAAACGCGTGGTCAGTGTTGAACAAGCTTTTCAAAATGGTGCGGACTATATAGTTGTCGGCCGCCCCATTCGTGACGCTGAAAATCGCAAGGCAATGGCTGAAAAAATTCAAGGACAAATTGCATCCCAGTTTTAACGCCACACCTATAAAAAAGGCGCGACTAGCAAACATCGCGCCTTTTTATTTAATCATTACCAGCTATACCCTAATGTTGCATAGACATTAGGGCCCTGCGATGCCACCCGACCATTTGATCGATCATGTAATTGATAGCCCCCAAGATGATCAAAATGTTTACTATCCAGTACATTTTCAATACCTGTTGCAACAGTCACACCTTTGTAAGGCTCATATTGGCCTCGTAGATTAAGCAACATATAGCCTTTGGTTTTT
>JAPYOW010000010.1 GCA_029937975.1 Methylococcaceae bacterium
GTTGGAATTATTGCTTTAAGCTTGAGCTTGAGCTTGAGCTTGAGCTTGAGCTTGAATAAAACATAGTACATAAAGCCATAACAAGAAAGCCTAATATGTAAAATTTCTTTATTATTAATGTAACTCGAGCCTAGGCTAAAACCTCAGGCGCCGGATCACCGCAATCGATTCACGGTCGCCACAGCTTACTTTACGGATAGTGGGGTAAAACATTTACCTCCCTCGCGCGCTTTCGCACACCCGGGATGTGCATATTTACCTGCGCCTTCTGGAAACTATCAATCTCTCTGTGACAAACAGCAAATAAGGTATATACTGAAAACTCTCGTTATAATTTTTTTGAAAAGGAAACAAAGATGAGATTGAATAAAGAAGAAATCGAAGCTTTCGTACAAGACCAGACAGCTGATGATGCTATTGAAGTCCAAGAAATTAGTGATTTTCACGAGGAGCAAGATCACCTGAATTATCTTTCAGATGTGAACCTCTTTCCCCTAGCAAACCCCATGAGCAAAAAAACATCAATCCAATAATTACTGTTTATATCAACCGGTTATCAACTTAAACCAATTGTTTATGCAGTAGCTCTCTACAGCTTTGTGGATAAGGTGGAAGGGTCAGTTGGCATACTCACCCTCCTCCTGCATACTAAATATGAGGAAGCCAGCCATTAAATTTTAGTACATCATTATTTTCACCCAAAGGAAATCTAAGTCTTCCCTAGCAGCGACCCTACGGTCACCATCGCCTGAATCTGATGCTGTACCGGGATACTCCGCAGGTTTCCATTCCTGGGTTTCTTAATAGACCAGTAGCCATTGCTAACATGTCGAAACCGAATAGCCCACAACGCTGACACCCAGCACCTCTAACAGTTATTGTCATGGTATAGCTCCTCCCGTTTATCTGGATAAACTACATTGGAAATAAATGTTCAAGAAAATTAAGTGGACGAGATGAACAGGAAGTTATGCCCGGTAAATTTGAAGCCATGCATGCAATCAACCGACCTATAAGGAACTGTTGACCGAAGATCCAATACACATCGACTATGCTGCCAACGGAACGGTGGAGGTGTCGGACCTTGTACACCCCCTGAACCAGATAGCTAAGCTGCAATATTTCCATGAAAACAGCAAAGCATGAACCATCATTCATCACAACAAATGAGAATGATTTTGATTTTCTAAGTGATATTACCCACCCCTTTAAAAGATCTTCTGTCTAAGTAAGCTTTTAATTTATGATCTTTTTATTTTATCTAATGCCTAAATCTTATAATAAAGATTGAGCTTGATCTCTAGTCAGTCTTGGTCCAAATTTTGAAACCACTTGAGATGCAGCTTTTGATGCTAAGGCACCTGCTTGCGCGTAATCCATTCCATTTGTGATTCCATATAAGAAAGCACCTGCAAACATATCACCAGCACCATTTGTATCTTTTGCTTCAACTGTATTAGCTACGATATCATAGAATTTTTCTCCATCCCAAGCTACAGCGCCTTTATCACCAAGAGTGATAACAAAACCTTTTGCTACTGCTTTAAGAGCTTCTTTGGCAGCTGGAATATCTGCAGCACCCGTAAATTGCATAGCCTCAACTTCATTACAAAATACTAAATCAAGTCCAGACTCAACAAGAGCTTTCATTTGGTCAGCAAAGAATTGAACCATTGCTGGGTCAGAGAAAGTCAGTGCTGTTTTTACGCCATTTGCTTCTGCAATTGCTTTTGCTTTAAGTGCAGCTGCGTGACCCGTAGGAGAAGTTACCAGGTATCCTTCCATGTATAACCATTTTGAATCTTTAATGGCCGCTTCTGAAACTTGGGCATCACTAAGAGTTTCAGTAATTCCAAGGTATGTATTCATTGTTCTCTCTGCATCCGGAGTTACCATAACCATACATTTTCCAGTGACACCTGCTGCTAAGTTAGACTCTTCATTTGAAGTTCCCACACCATTTTCTTTCATATCAGCAAGGTAGAACTTCCCACCTTCATCATTAGCAACTTTGAATTGGTAAAAAGAATTTCCACCAAATTGTGAAACAGCGATAATTGTATTTGCAGCAGAACCACCACATTGTCTCTCAGGCATATTCCCGCCAAGAGCAGTCATCAGCTCAGTTTGTCTAGCTTCGTCAACTAACGTCATTCCCGCTTTTTCAATTCCATGACTTGTAATGAACTCATCACTTACAGAAAATTCCATATCAACAAGCGCGTTGCCGATTCCACATACATCGTATTTCATTTTATAATCCTTCTATTATTTTTGAGGGGTAAATATAGCGCACTCATCAGCTTTTTACTAACCGTAATCTGCTTATAAATTAGTAAGATACACATTATAGGCGGTGGATTTGCCGGTAATGGTATAACTTGGATTCCATCAGAGCTTTAGTCTTGGTAGAGCGCTTAATCACCAGTCTATCCGTGGCCCAAGTCTTGAGATAATTTGCCCTAGGGCATCCGTATCAGGGCCTATGAGCTCACGAAAGGGTTGAAGAATAGGAATTCCAGGCCACAAAGTCAAGGTATATTGAACAATTACAAAAGGAACAGCCCTATCAACTGTATCGAAAATAAGGAATCGAAGCTCTGGTACAAGAGCAGACAGCTCTGTAGGTACCCACGAAAGCCACTCTCAAGCCAAATCTGGTGGTGTAATCTGGGCAACATGCTGCTGACTATCCGCTAAACAGTTGAGCGCATTTAATATTGCTTGGCAATTTCAACCATGGTGGATTTGAGTTTATGCATCATGGCCTCGCTAATATCCAGATGAAACACAAACCGGATGGTTTGTGGGCCCAATGCCGATGCCAATATGCCATGGGTTTTGAGTCGCTCTATCATTTCATCAGCCATCAAGCCGCTTTGCAAATGGAAAATAATAATATTGGTTTGTACCGGATTAACACTTTCTACATATCGGCATTGCGATAATAACTGGCCAATTTGTTTAGCTCGATCATTATCTATTTTTAAACGCTCAACATGATGATCCAGAGCATAAATTCCCGCTGCCGCCAAATATCCGGACTGGCGCATACCGCCTCCCATCACCTTTCGATAACGCCGGGCCTGTTTAATAAATTTTTCGTCACCCATGAGCAAAGAGCCGATAGGTGCGCCCAAGCCCTTGGATAAACAAAGACTGATAGAATCAAAATATTTACCCACAGCCAGGGGAGATTCACCGGTCTCAACCAAAGCATTAAAAATGCGAGCACCATCCAGGTGTAATTTTAACTGCTTACTTAAACACAACTGTCTGATGGGCTCTATTTCATCCAGTGTATAAAAACTGCCACCGCCTTTATTACAGGTGTTTTCCAATACCACCAGTGTGGATTGAGGATGCCAGTCAAACTCCGGCCTGATTTTGTCAGCAATTTGCTCTGCTGTTATTTTGCCGTATTCTCCCTCAATTAAAGCGACTGAAATACCTGAATGAAATGCAAATCCGGCCGTTTCATATTGATAAACATGGGACGTATGATCACAGATCATTTCATCGAGCGGTTGCGTATGGGTTTTAATGGCAATCTGGTTAGTCATGGTTCCCGATGGACAAAACAGGGCTGATTCCATACCAAACAAAGTAGCCACCTTGTCCTGTAGCAACGCTACCGTAGGGTCATCACCCAGCACATCATCCCCTACTTTGGCTTGCATCATGCAGGTTAACATGTCTGCAGTAGGCACTGTCACCGTATCGCTATTTAAGTTAATAATCATATAATGCAGGTTTTTAACAGGGTGGCAGAATCATGGCTGTCCAGGGACATGCCTCAAGACATAAATGGGGGGCGAGAATAAAGCTATCATTTTTATGGCTGCACTGAATACCTGTTTAACGGCTAGCGCAAGCCTGAGCAGTAACTGCAGACGGGGCACAATGCCAGTCCGGTGGCAATTAGCCATGACGTTTAGAACGATTCCATTGGTACAAAACTTTAGCAAAAGCATTATAAATCATGTTCAGCACTGGCAGGACAACTGGAAGACTGGATAATTTCGCTTTCCACCGCTCATTGGGAGAGTGATGCCATATAGCGATGAATGCATTGTATCCTATGTGTAACTGACCGGATTCATCAATGACATGCAAGCGTTCCCTGACAAACTCAAGGTCAGCATCAATGGTCTTGACTAGATCATTATGCAAATGCACATCTTTCCATTCAACCCTGCACGCTTCCATTTTCTTTTTTTGAAAGGAAATGCCTGCATCACAAACCGGACATGCAGAATTAAAAAAAACTGTGATAGATGATTCCTTATGCATTTTTATTCGCTCTGTTTTATCATTGCCAGCCAAACCCCATGGACAAAATAGCTGATTAAGCGATGATATCAATTTCTAGCAAACAGTCAATAGACAAAGCCATCATTGATTTCAGTGCAAAGTTTAAGCAAATTAGCTTCATAATCCATTTCGAACGCTAAGGCATTAAGGGTGTTGTGTTTATTACTACGGCATTGGGAATACGCCTCAAACAAGTCGACAGACTGGCGTGGCCTCTGATACAAAATCAAATAAAGACAGTTGCTGCATTAACTTTAATCCGTACGAAAACACAGGCAACAAGGTCAGTTGCTGCCCGTGTGTCTAACGTTAGCTTTATTTAAAACCTCGAACAGCAGGCTACAAGGCTCCTTATCCCCACCAATATCTTTGGTTTGTCATTGAAAGACCTCACTAAAGAAATTAAATATCAATCTCAAGACCTTTAAGCATTTCCTTCATATCTCCAAGATTTCCACCCATAATAACTTTGTTTCCATTAGACTTTAACTTAGTTAGAGATTTTATATATTTTTGTCCTAATTCTAAATTGACTGCGGCCCTACCGCCTGGCCCACTAATCGCATTCGCAACTTTTTTAATCGATTCTGCAGTTGCCTCACCTAGTGCTAGGATTTCTGAAGCCTTTCCACTTGCTTCATTAATACGTTTTTGCATTTCACCTTCAGAGTTATTAATAAGCTCATGCATCTTCCCTTCTGACGTATTAATCAAAGATTGTTTTTGACCTACACTTTTTTCTAAAATGGCACGTCTATTTCTTTCTGCGGTTACCTGTTTTTCCATTGATTGACGAACTGACTCTGGTGGAACAAGATTCTTAATTTCAAATCTTAAAATTCTTACTCCCCATTTAATAGCAGCATTATCTAAAACAGCAACAACTTGTCCACTAATGGCCTCTCTCTCTTCAAAGGTACGATCGAGCTCCAATGTTCCAATGATTGCTCTCGTAGTTGTTTGCGCTAATTGAATTGCAGCATACTGATAATTAGTAATGCCATAACTTGCTTTTTGCGAATCAAATACTTGTAAATAAATAACGCCATCCACTTCAACTTGAATTTCATCCTTAGTGAAACAAGTCTGCGAAGGAATGTCCATGGTGTGTTCCTTTAGATCCTGCGTGAATGCAACTTTATCAACAAAAGGTATTAAGAAGTGAAAGCCAGCTTGTAATGTCACTTGATAGCGACCAAATCTTTCGACTATAAATTCGGTACGAGCTGGTACTAAGCGTAAAGACCTTATCAGTGCTTGTAGGACATAAATAAAAAGCACTCCAACAATTACTAGAAATATTAAATTATCTATCGGCATGACTACTTCCTTTTAAAATAGAGTTTTTACCTTTAAGCTCGTCAAAAATTCCTTTTAGTGAAGCCAAATTCGCAGGAAAAATAGAAACATCTCCTCCCTCTAAGACTTCATCTATCTGGTCAATATATTGATCTACGAGACGCATTTTAAGTGCTTCGTCACCACATTCAAGACTAATCGATTCACCAACTAGAGTTAAACTTTTTGCTGTTGCTTCTGCAATTAGCTTAATTCCTTCAGCTTTTCCTTTAGCTTCATTTATTCTTTTTTGTTTTTCACCTTCAGAGATATTAATGGCCTCCTGCCTTTGTCCCTCTGAAACATTGATCAGTTTTTCTTTCTCTGCGGTTGCTCTTGTTATCTCAGCTCTTTTTTCTCGCTCAGCTTCCATTTGTTTTTCTAAAGTATCAATAACATGCCTTGATGGTGAAATGTCCTTAATTTCATACCTTAGAACCTTAATTCCCCAAGGATCTGAGGCCTTATCAATTTCGCTAATAATGTTGGCATTAACTTGATCTCTCTCTGAAAAGATTGCTCCTAAAGTTATTTTACCAACTTCTGACCTCATCGTTGTTTGTGCCAAATTATTTGTCGCAGCTAAATAATTACCTATTCCATAACTAGCCTTTTTAGGGTCCATCACCTTCAAATAAATCAGTCCATCCACTTCAACTTGGATATTATCTTTCGTAATCACACTTTGGGAGGGCATATCGACAACTTGTTCTCTCATCTCCTGCTTGTAGGCAATAGAATCGAAAAATGGAATTAAAAAATAAATCCCGGGAGTCAAAGTTCGCTGATACTTACCAAGCCTTTCAATGATGACATTTTCTCTTTCACTTACAATTATGATTGTTTTAAAAATCATAAAGAATATAAATATGATTATTCCTGAATAAATACTTAACACCTTAACTCCTCATCTATTATTTTTTAACAATCCAAGTAATATTATCTCGTCCTATGATGGTTGCTTTTTCACCTTTTAAAATTGCTCTGTCATCTTCAACTTTCGCTTGCCATGAACTTTCACTGTATTGAATTCGACCCTGTTGTCCAGGTGAAATATCTTCAATCACCTCAACCACTGTTCCAATTGCCTCTCGATCTTCATCTATATCGTCCTTGCGAGTCGCTGTTGGGACAAAATGAAGAACTATAAAGCGAAGGGTAATTAAATAAATGATAGAACTGACAAAAAATATAATAAATTGAGAATAGATACTACTCAGATATCCAAGATGAATTCCCAGAGCAACTGTTAATGACCCAAGACCAATGAAGACCATCACTAGTCCAGGTAAGATGAACTCACTAACAATACAAAATAGGCCAAAACTGAGCCAAAGCTGAAAACTAAGATCATCCATAAGTAAGAAGTGTAGTTGAGTTAAGTTTCAATGAATAGAAAAAACATGTCTGAGAAAAAAATAATCACTATCTGTTATATCACCCTTATAAAGAGCTCTACCAGAAAAACTCATTTTAAATTATTAGCTCCAACCATTTCCCAGTCAGCCGATGTAAAGAGCAGACACCACGCCTCATATCTGAAGAAAACATGCCCTGCTCTGACACTATTAAAAATTCTGCAGCAAATACTTAGCGGCAGGAGTGACACGAAAAACACTGCCCGCCCGCCACCTTTTCAAGATCCAAGCAATCGCGTTAATGCCTCACTGCCATACTTAAAAACGGGCCAGCCATCACCGGTTAAAACCGTTTCAATAGCCGGTAAATTGGCCAGTCGCCGGACAGATTGCCGCGCCAGCGCCAGGTCAGCTATTTTAGCATCGGGTAGCATACATAACTCACCGGCTACATGAGAACGGATTAGGTCGCCGGTAATCAAGGTGTTTTGATCCAGTAGCAAAGCCAGTTCTCCCGGTGTTTTTGAGCCCTCAAGCTGATAGGCAATAAGCCCGGGAACAATTTCCTCTTCATCTGCAAGCCAACGGCTACAGACGATTGGGAAGTTATCTTGTTCGGCAATGGGGCCAACAATTGTGGCTCCGGTTTCCAGTGCAATAGATTCTGCATCACGACAATGATCACTATTGGTAATAATGATCATACTGGCACCGCCTAACGCTTGTAAATGTTTGCTATCATGCTCTGACAAGGGCAAGGGGTCAATTAAAATATTACCTGACTCTCGAAGCCAAAGCACACTATGAAAATCTATATTCCGGTCTTGATTAAATTCTGACCAGCCAAACAAGTCGCTTCGATGTAATTGTTTCATTTTGGATAATTTTATTAATGCCCAGTTTTTACTGTGCGTACTGTAAGAATACTATAAACAGGAAGTGCCCGGAAACTATTAGCATAACATGCTCCACCGGGGTAACAGACTATAACTACAGTTATGGCGTGGCCTGCAGACTGCCGCTATTTCACATGCTATTTTTGTCTCTGCGGCTGCCTGATTATTTGCTTCAGGTTTAATATGCCTTCATCTGCATATTGCCTTGTTTGCTGATCTGTTATGTTTAACGGCTCAGTTTTTAAAAAAAACATAAATACCATAACCTAGCATCACGATAACAATATCTATGACTAACCAGTAACCCGTTCCTGATAATTGAGTAGAATCTTGATTAGCTGCTAATTCAGGGTGCTGTGCGCTATACAGCTCAATAATTTCCTGGGCTTCTTGCAAACCCAGGTTTTGCTGCTCACATAACCGCTTTATGGCAGTCTGTTTTTGATTGGCATGTACTGCTTCTATTACATCCAATGGAAGCTCAGTATTCATCTTAATGATCTCCATCCTGTCAAATCCACATTATAGTGTTTCGTACTGATATAAACTTCTGTTTTATTTCCAGCACGCAGGTCACCCAGAAATATCATGGCCATGCTGGTCTGTATTACATAACTTGTTCGAATAGTTTGCTAGTGAATAGCAGGGAAATCATAAACAAGCCACCTTTGCTCTGGGTATTTATCAGCAAAGCGTTTTATCAGACGAACAGGCTCGTGCTATGTGGCTACCTGTTGGCTTATATCAGGCTGCGCAATATCAAAAGAACAGGCAGTGAACGCATACGCTCTTCGCTGATGATACCTGTGACCAGGCCCGACTTCTTTGTTAATACATCGGGTTGTAAGCCATTTGCAGTGGAAAATTTTCAACGCTGTTTTCCCCTGAGCCGGGGTAAGTTTGGCACGTTGATTAACCATGTTATGATTGACAACGCCATTCCTGGTTAACAGGGAGCCCCCCAATATTGATTTTTAATTTCTCTTTAACTGAGCGCATGACTTATCACTCTCATAAGTATCATATACAGCGGCCGCAAGATCTCCGCTATTTCCTACTGATAAATCGATGATTCACTATATTATCCGGCGTTTTTTATATGCATTACCATTATTAATGGGCGTCAACATACTGACCTTTATCTTGTTCTTCGTCGTTAATAGTCCCGATGATATGGCGCGTATGCAACTGGGGCAAAAACATGTCACTGAACAGGCCGTGCAGAACTGGAAGCATCAACATGGTTATGATTTGCCCTTATTATGGAATGCTGAGGCAGAATCTAATGCCAAATGGACTGACACTATCTTTTATCAGAAATCCATGGGCCTGTTTTTATTTGATTTTGGACTTTCAGACAGTGGCAGAAATATTGGTGCGGATATTAAACAGCGAATGTGGCCCAGTCTGAGTATTGCCTTACCGTCGTTATTAGTCGGTTTATGCGTTAATATTTCAGTCGCATTGATGATGGTATTGTTCAGGAATTCTTATCTGGAGTTAACCAGCATCGTGTTATGCGTGGTACTAATGTCCATTTCCTCGCTATTTTATATTATCGGCGGCCAGTTTTTTATCGGTAAATTACTCATGCTAGTCCCTATTTCGGGCTATGACACCGGACTATCCGCCATTAAGTTTCTTATTTTACCGGTTCTCATCTCTCTAGTATCAGGCCTAGGTTCGGGGGCACGATGGTATCGAACATTATTTCTGGAAGAGGTAGAAAAAGATTATGTTAGAACAGCCAGAGCAAAGGGCTTAACAGAAACACAGGTTTTATTTAAGCATGTGCTTAAAAACACCATGATTCCAATTTTAACCGGTGTCGTCGCGGTCTTGCCGTTATTGTTTATGGGGAGTCTGATTATGGAATCATTCTTTAGTATTCCAGGCCTGGGTAGTTACACCATTGATGCAATCAACCGTCAAGACTTTGCCATTGTACGATCCATGGTCTTTTTAGGTTCAGTGCTTTATATTTTTGGCCTGCTGTTAACCGATATTTCCTATACCTTTGTTGACCCCAGAGTTCGCTTATCATAATCCGCAATCACTATTTAATGCTTCGATACTGACAACAGACCATGCAATAAACGCAGCAACGCCTGTTGTGCCGGCAACGCCTGCCTGAGTTCAAGCAGACTCTGATACAGGGCCGAAAGATCGGCTAATTCATCCACATCCCGTAATGTAGCTAAGGTTTTGATATCCCCGACCGGCTTAAGCTGCCTAATGAATTGAGCCCCTGTATCCGCAACACTGTAGACAACATCCACCCAAATGTTTTTTGCTATGGCGCCATTACCGCCAAACAACCAAAACCCACCGTCATCACTCGGACCAAATGCTAATCGAGTCTGTGCGCTATGGGCTAACCAGGCTGAAGCATCCAGCAATTGAGTAGCCGTCATTTGTGGAATGTCCGCACCCACCAGAATAACAAAATCATGCTGAGCAAGCAGAGTCTGATAAATATGTCTCATACGCTCACCCAAGCTGCCCTCGCCTTGCCAAAGCCTGGGTAAATCTTGCCAGTAATCATGTTGTAATGCGGCTTGTTCCGCAACCGCATAATACCCTTGCATATGATCTTGCTGGCATGCTAACTGAACACTTTCAGCAATGGACTGTGCTGAGGCCAGATGGAATGCTTCCGCAGCTTGCTGACCTAAGGTGGCGGCCAAGCGCGTTTTCACCGGTGAAAGCCCGGGAGTTTTAAGCAATATGGCTATCGCACCGCTCACCTGTCAAAGCTCAGGCGTTGTCTGGCTTGCCTCGTTAATTGCCAGGTCAGAAAAACATGGCGAATACTGGTCATCAGCCAACCGTATTGCTGATAGCGTCTCGCACTGGTAATCAATGCAGCCGGAAGTTCCTGCAAGTGAACATGGCTGGCTTGCAAACGTACGACAAAATCCAGATCTTCGCCAAGACTTATATTTTCATCAAAACCTTGGACCTGATCAAAAACCACATGGTGCATAATAAAACCCTGATCACCAAAAGGCAGACCCAGTAGTCGCGAACGTACATTCGCGGCCCATGCATTCAGAGATACCGACTTAGGCCCATCGTTGGCAAACTTTAACTGAAAATAGCCTAGATCACGCCCGGCTTTGGCAATGAACTGCTGAACAGCGGGCAAAACCCCCGAAGTCAAACGGCTATCGGCATGCAGAAACCAAATAAAATCACGCGTGGCTAATCGGGCACCGGCATTAAGCTGTTTTGCACGTCCCCGGGGGGATTGAATGCACGCAACATTCACCGGCAGTTCAATATCATCAGATAGCGGTTGACAGGCAACCAGAATAATTTCCAGTTGTCTGTCAAGCAAGCATAACGCACTTAATAACTGTGGCCAGGCTAGCTCATCCGGGCCTATTGGAATAACAACACTCAGCTTTGTTAACCCGCTTGCAAGCATTAACAACACGCCATATCTGACCCAGAAGCGGCATCGTTAGCCGGTGATGCACAATCAAACAAACCAAAATGTTGTGCTTTGTCACCCACAATGTCAAAGTGTTTGGCATACCGGCCGGAGCCCAGCATATCAGCACTATTCCCACAGACACGCAACGGTCTGCCCGTTTCAAGATGGTGATGATCATCTAAATCAAAAGCATGGGGATGCTCTGATATTGTGCCTTTATAAATAGCAACCTGACCAAAATCCTCACAGCGGTCTTCTAATGGCATTTTAAACGCTCTAATCGTTATCGAGCTGAATTTCACCATCCCTATCATGGCTTCAACCTCAGGATCCTCCAGGACAATGGGGCTTTGCTTGATCACGCGCACATCGGGACAACCTAAATCCTGCATGATGCGCCGAAAATCTTCCCAATATAAAGCCCCACCCAAACATTCACCTAACAACACAGGTTCCATTTTAAGAGCTTGTGGAATGCGTCTATCCGCATAGACATCAGAGAAATATATCTCTCCACCCGGCTTCAGAACTCTAAGAATTTCTGCTAACACCCGGGCTTTATCTGGCGACAAATTAACGACACAATTAGATACCACCACATCAATGGAATTATCAGCAATACCGGCAGTAGTCAGGTCTTCAATATATCCCTGCTTAAACTCGACATTGGATTGTGCATAACCATAACGTTCAGCATGCCAGTCACGGTGTAAACGGGCGACTTCAAGTTGCTCATCGGTCATGTCGACACCAATCACTTTGCCTGACTCACCCACTAAACGTGATAGCAAATAACAGTCCCGCCCCGAACCACAGCCTAAATCGAGTACTGTGCACCCGTCTAATGATGGCGGTAAAGGCGAGCCACAACCGTAATAACGTGAAACCACTTCGGGATGTAAATCCGCCAACAAGGGACGCAAATGCCATGGCATGGCATCTAAAGTACAACAAGCACTGGTTTTTAAATCTTTACTGGATTTAAGTACTTGTCCATAATAATTTTTTACTGACTCACTGATGGCTGTATCGCTCATAACAACTCCGCATAAATAATGAAGGGAATAGCAAATCCACTATCCTCTCACTTAGTTAAATGTTTAACCTTGCTCAGGGCAAGGTCTGGCCAGTTTATTGCTCAGTCAGTATGGATTAACGGGGCTGATGCACTTGTTGCATCACCTGAGTGATGTTTGCAGGTCAGTCCCTCTTTGGTAACGCCCCACATCATCCCCTTTAAAACCTGTCAGGCTTTTATCCTGCTTTTTGACTCTGGAGAGCAGACTATTCAGGCATCTTAACATTTCCCCTCTGCCCTGGGAAAGACCGATAAAAAAACCGTGGCGGTTCCGCCCTCCCTGGCCCCGGTTGCTTGTTCAGGATCATCTCATTAAAGGCTTTGCTATGGCATTGACTACAGCGCTAAACACAGCATTTCAATAAATACTGTCACGCTTACCCCCGCCGCCAGGCATGATAACGTTGTACCCAGGCCAGGATACCTAGCGGTGCATGTTGTCGTTTCCAGACACCGGCCACCTGTTTATTCGCTTCAGCCATAGTGGGATAGATATGAATAGTGCCTAATATTTTATTCAGGCCCAAACCATGTTTCATTGCCAGCACGAATTCAGCAATCAGATCCCCCGCATGTGCACCGACGATAGTGACACCTAGAATCTTATCTTTACCAGGCAAGGTTAAGACCTTGACAAACCCCTCTGCTGTACCATCTGTTATCGCCCGATCTAAATCATCAATGCCATAGCACACAAGCTCGTAAGCAATATTTTGTGCTTTGGCCTCCTGCTCATTTAAACCGACTCTGGCAACTTCCGGGTCTGTAAAAGTAGACCATGGAATGACTGAATAATCCGTCCGAAAGCGCTTGAATTGTCCAAACAGGGCATTAACCGCGGCATACCAGGCTTGGTGCGCGGCAACATGAGTCAACTGATAAGGCCCGCATACATCACCACAAGCGTATATATTAGGGTAATTGGTCGCTTGAAAGGCATTGGTGTCAATTGTGTTGCTTGAGGATAGCTTAATCTCCAACTCTTCAGCACCATACCCATTAACATTCGCAACACGCCCCAGAGCCAATAATAACTGGTCGAATGGAATCCTGACAGATTGACCTTGATGCTCCGCAATCAATATCTTTTCACCCTGCTCAATAATAAATGCTTTGGGCCTGTATTCCAGCCTTAAATCTACACCTTCTTGTTTAAACCTGGCCATCACCAGCGCTGAGACATCTGCGTCTTCCCGTGGCAGAATACGTTGCCCTCTTTCGACCAGTATCACCTGACTGCCTAAGCGGGCAAAACTTTGGGTTAATTCACAACCCACGGGGCCACCGCCCAACACCAATAAGCGCTGGGGTAAGGCCCTGAGATGCCAGATAGTATCCGAAGTCATGGGATCCACTTGAGCTATTCCCGGTATATCGGCTACCACCGGACGCGCACCTGCGGCAATCACTATCGAGCGGGTCGTTAAAGTGTTAACCCCTGTTGCGGTTTTGACCTGAACTTCCCAGGGGGAAATAATGGTCGCAGCTCCCTGTACAACATCAACACCCAATTCGGTATAGCGCGCAATAGAGTCATGCGGTGCAACAGTTTTAATCACCGCTTGCACACGCTCCATGACATCTGCAAAGTCAAAGTCCGCATGGGCCTGTTTAATGCCAAATTCCTGACAGCGCTTTAAATCAGACAGCCATTGAGAGGAACGAATAAGGGCTTTAGAAGGCACACAACCGGTATTCAGGCAGTCGCCTCCCATATCCTGCTTTTCAATCAAGGTCACTTTAGCCTTGACCGCTGCCGCAATATAAGCCGTCACCAATCCACCGGAACCCGCACCAATGACGATAAGATTATTATCAAAACTTTTCGGCTTATGCCATTTTTTATAGACTTTTCTGGCTTGTAGAGAAGTGAGCATTGTTTTAGCCAGCAGAGGAAAGCAACCTAACAAGGCCAATGAGCCCATTAATGCAGGCGATAAAACGCCGGAAAGTGATTCTATTCTAGCTAACTGCGTGCCGGCATTTACATAAATCACAGTAGCCGCTAGCATGCCAAGTTGACTGACCCAATAAAAAGTACTGACTTTAAGCGACGTTAAGCCCATACAAAGATTAATTATAAAAAAAGGGAAAACCGGAACCAGACGCAAGGTCAATAAATAAAACGCACCCTCACGCTCAATCCCTTCATCTATCGCCTGTAGTCGTGAGCCAAAATGCGACTTAACACTCTCCCGGAATAAAAACCGGGCGGCTAAAAAAGCCAGTGTCGCGCCTATGGATGAAGCAAAAGACACAATCAACGTGCCCCACAGCAGTCCAAAAGTAGCCCCTCCCGCCAAGGTTAACAGGGTAGCGCCCGGCAATGATAAAGCGGTAACCGCAATATAAATCAGCAGATAAACCAACACGGCCAGAACAGGATGTTCACTGCGATATAATTCAATGCTGGCCTGCTGAGCCTTTAATGTCTCCAGGGAAAAATACTGTTGAAAATCAAAGATAAAAAAAGTAGCGATCAGAAAAATGATGCCGAAAAAGACGGATAACCTGGTTCTTGTCATAAAATACTCCCTGTTCGTTTACCGGATCGATTGGCTGGTCCTATCAGTTAAAATCCCGCGGTATTAATTGACAGTGTTCACAAGCTCGCATGGAAAAGAAGTGGCTTATTTTAGGCTGTGAATCTGCATTAATTTAACCAGTGATTCAATACACTGCGCACCCTTGTGGAGAAATCATTTTTCATGGGTAAAACGGCAGTCCCTCGGGCCAGCCCATTTTCAAGCTCGTAGGCAAGATCCATTGCATTCACAAATACTTTTTCTGGATTAACAGCTTTTGCCATCAAAATATCTAACCATGCCGGTAAATCAGGCCGATATTGACTTAAAGGCACAGGCTTGTCAAAACTGGGTCGGGTAAAAGGTTCTACTTCACCATAGGGATAATGACCTTTACTGAACATTCTATATAATGTTACCCCCAATGCATATAAATCAGATTGTTCATCACCAAAACCGCCTTTAAATAAGGTCGGGGACATATAACTGGGCGTTCCGGGGGCGGTACTTTCCATCTCATCATTTAAACCCGGCAGGCGTGCAACCCCCAGGTCGACCAGTTTAAGCCCTCCTTGCGCTAACAAAATGACATTGTCCGGCTTAATATCCCGATGAATCACCCTTTCTTTATGCAAGGCATAAACCGCTTTAATTAACATTAAACTAATTTCTATGCCCTGTTCCAGCGATATTTTACTGCGTAATAAACGATTTTCCAGGGTCTCACCCGCATAATACGGCATGATGGTATAAAGCCACGACTGTCGATTCGTCTCTAACTCGACTTGCTCCGCGATCCAGACATTATGTACATGGGACGTTATCCAGTGTTCACGAATAAAAGCCTGCCGGTAAATGGCCTCAGTATTGGCGGCCAATATGGGAAACTTCATCACCACTTCACCGTGCATTCCTTGTTCATCCTGCGCTAAGAACAAACAGGTAAAGCGTCCTTCTGAAATGATTGCAGTCAACCGGAAACCATCAATTAACTCACCCACTTTGGGCATTGCCAGGATGGTTAACTCATCAACTGCTGACTCTAAAAATGATTTATCGGGAGGAGGCAGTTTAAGAATATCAAGCACGATAGCACTGACGTTATCCTGACTCCCTGCAATCAAAGCCTGTTGAACCAATGCCTGAGCATGATCATGCGTGGATTGGTTCTGCACCAGTAATTGCTGGATCTTATGATCGTTAAGAACCGTATGCACGCCATCACAGCATAATAAAAAACGATCATGAAGATTTAAATTATGATGAGAATAGTCAATATGGACAGTATCATCAATGCCTAAGGCACGCGTCAATACATGTTGTAAATCAGGATGCTGATGCACATGATCAGTGGTTAAACATTGCAACCTGTTATTTCTTAAACGATAAATACGAGTATCACCCAAGTGTATGACATGCGCCTGACTGCCTATCAAAATCAAGGAACTAAATGTAGTCCCCATACCTTTAAGAGCCGGGTCACGACTGGATTGAGAAAATATCCAGCGATTGATTGAGGTTAATGCATTTTCAGCCATCCTTTTTACCCCCAGAGTCTCCTTTTGCTCATAATAGGCATCGATAAACTCATGCACAGCCAATTCAGCCGCATAACGGCCGCCACCCGTCCCACCGATGCCATCGGCAATAATGGCCATACTGCCATAGATAGCCTGCTGGTCTTCAGCGCCTGAATAAAAAGCCACGAAATCTTCGTTCTCTTCTCGTTTGCCTGTTTCGGTGGCAAAACCACATTGTGTCTTTAATGGTTCTAACATAAAAAACCCCTTGTTTTGCCATAATACTAGCGCCAAACAAAACTCGATTCAACAGAAAGTAACAAGGCAACAATCGTAATACAGTATCAATCGCACCACAAGCAAGCAATCCACTGGAGGAATGCACTGTTTTGAAACGAATCTTACGTTGTCAGTCATCGCTGACATGAAAAAAAGGATCTATCCACTCTTTTTGATAAAAAGAAGTGATGTAAGTACAAGCATTTATTGCATCTATAGGTAACATTAATCAAAAAAGGTACGATTTTTGCTTATTCCACTATTAAAACTTTTATAGATTAAATAATGACTATTTCTAATTTCCTAAAAAGCGGTCACAAAGGCACACTAATCAGTGCGTTTATTTATTCAGACATGAGTTTCATGGTCTGGGTACTCATGGGACCTCTTGTTGTCTTTATAACACAAGACCTGAATTTAACAGAGTCCCAGCAATATACTCTGGTTTCTATCCCGCTGTTAGCCGGTGTTATATTCCGCATTCCAGTGGGTATTCTGGTAGACCGATATTCACCTAAAAAAGTGGGCCTGATTTCTCAGCTGATCGTAATATTAATGCTGCTTTTCGCTTTTTTAAGCAATATCAGTTCTATTTCTGGCCTCTATACCCTCGCCATCGCTCTCGGCTTGGCGGGCACCAGCATGACAGTTGCACTCCCTTTATCTAGCCGCTGGTATCCCGATGAATATCAGGGACTGGTGATGGGTATAGCGGGAGCTGCAAGCAGTGGAACTATTTTTGCCGCAGCCCTAGGCCCCATGCTTGCAGAGTCTTTTGGTTGGCGCGCTGTCTTTGGTTTTGCTTTACTACCGCTTATAGCGACTATCATTTATTTTTATCTCAATACTAAGGACAGCGACCAGCCCTCAGAAAAAAAACCACTGTCTGATTATTTACAGGTTGTTAAAGAAGTGGATGTCTTATGGTTTATGCTGTTTTACAGCTTAAGCTTTGGCGGTGTAATTGCCTTGTCCAGTGTCATGGTGTTATATTTTTACAACCATTATCAAATAGATCCTGTGACTGCCGGCTATTATACTGCTGCTTGCATATTAGCTGGAACATCATTACGCCCTGTCGGCGGCTGGATCGCAGATAAATTTGGCGGAATAAAATCCATGCAACGCTTTTTTGCTGTCACCGCCATCTCTATGTTATTCGTGAGTTTTTCGCTACCCAGCTGGTTAGCACTCATATTATTAATTACCGGAACAGGTTCTTTAGGTATGGCGAGTGGTGCTGTATTTCAACTGGTTCCACTAAGATTTCGTAACAATGTAGGTTCAGTGACTGGACTTATAGGTGCTGCCGGCGGCCTTGGCGGTTTTTTTCTGGCCTGGGTAATAGGCCAGTCAAAACAAATGACTGACAGCTTTGCATTGGGTTTCCTTATTTTCACGTTACTTTCTATACTCAGTATTTACGGTATCCAAAAAGTTAAATCGCGCTGGCGAACTACTTGGGGTGCAGGGGAAGTCACAAGTGCACGCGTTTAATTAAAATTATAATAATAATCACCCTATGGGACAAGGATAAAAATAATGAAAAACAAACAACGCCCATTATGGGTAATCACACTACTGGCCGTAGTGTTGAGCTTAAGCTTTCAAGCTTATAGCCCTAATGCCTCAGCCGCACACTGGCGCACAGTCACGGACCCGCAAACGGGTAAAAATGTCGTCTTAAGAAAAGGTGAAACACTAGAAGACTATCGTGCCAAAGAAGACCATGACATGGTTAGAATCGCACCGACTGCTACCAAATCATCAACCATTAAAAGATGGGTTGATGTGACTGACAATGAAAAAGCAAAAATACTAAAACCCTTTAAAAGTCTTAGTAAAGAAAGCGCCACTTGCGCCTCTTGTCATAAACATGAACACCCTGGTCTTTACCAACAATGGGGACGTTCTAAACATTATGGTGCTAACGTCGGCTGTTACGAGTGTCATAAAGCTGATAAAGAAGACAAAGACGCTATTCGTCACAAAGATTTCTTTATTTCAGTCATTGTATCGCCTAAAGACTGTGGAACTTGTCATAACCTGGAAGCCAAGCAATTCCAAAAAAGCCATCATGCTAAAGCTGCTGAAATTATCGGTTCTTTAGACAATACTTTAGCCGAAGTGGTTGAGGGTAAAATGAGTTTCATGGGCAGATCGCCTGTCGCTGTTGCCGGTTGCTGGCAGTGTCATGGTACCGAAGTCTTGGTCTTACCTAACGGCGAATTAGATCCTGCAACTTGGCCTAATACAGGGATTGGCCGTATCAATCCTGATGGTTCAAAAGGTTCTTGTAGCGCTTGTCACCAACGTCATCAATTTTCTGCAGCACAAGCCAGACGCCCAGAAAACTGTGGTAAATGTCATTTAGGTCCTGACCATCCACAAAAAGAAATTTACGAAGAGTCAAAACACGGCATTAATTTCTACGCTAACGTAGACAAAATGAATTTGGATTCAGCAAAATGGATCGTCGGTGAAGATTATGATGCCGCACCCACATGTGCTACCTGCCACATGTCTGCAACACGTAACTTACCAATTACGCATGACGTAGGTGATCGTATTTCCTGGACTCTACGCCCACCTATCTCAGAAAAAATTGATGCCAGAGATGCGAAAAAAGGTCTTAAAGTCAAACCTTGGGAAAACCGTCGCGAAGACATGAAAGATGTTTGTAACAGCTGTCACGGTAGAAAAATGATTGAAAATTTTTACCTACAATTTGATGGTGTGGTTAACATGTACAATGAAAAGTACGCTATACCAGCCACTAAAATGATGGATCTGTTACTAGAAACGGGTTTACGTACAGAAACACCGTTTGATGAAGAAGTTGAATGGAGTTATTACTTCATGTGGCATCACGAAGGCAGACGTTCACGTCATGGCGCCGCTATGATGGCACCAGACTATGTCCAATGGCATGGTATGTATGAAGTAGCGCATCGCTTTTACATGGAATGGTATCCCAACATTCAAGAAATCATTGAAAAAGCGGAAAAAGCGGGTAAACATAAAGAAGCTAAAATTATCAAAGACTATCTTGATAATGAAATTATGACGCTGGATGGACATGCCTGGTTTGTCGGTAAAATGCCTCCAGAGTTAGCTGCACAACGTAAAAAGGATCGCGAAGCCTTTAATAGTCGTTATTTACAAGAAACGAAATAATCAACTAGAGGTTAAATAAAATGATCATGCGCCGCCTTTCTCTGGGCGGCGCAGTTGTGTTGGGCCTACTGTTAATTCTGTTTTCAGTCGCCGTCCCAGCAGAAACTGCGCCTCCTCCGCACTCCTTAGTCGAAGCCATTGAGGTTACCGCCACAACAGATACTGATACCTGCCTTGAATGCCATGGCTATAAAGGTTTTTCTGTCCCCACGGGTAAAACGGGTGGATCACCCAAACGTGCCTTACATGTACAATCAAAAGCTTTCAAAAAAAGTGTTCATGCCAAAGTAAGTTGCGTGAGTTGTCATGTAGACATCAAACAGATGCCTCATGAGCAAGAAGTCAAACGCACGGTTGATTGTGTGGGCTGCCATAAAATCCTGAATGAAAAGGATCGTGAAGCAGCCAAAATAGACATGCATGTTGCAAAAAACCTGACCCACAGTATGGTCGGTTTACCTGCAACCGTGCCCACGACTACAGGGCAAAAAAGCAAACTGGATACCAATGCGGCACATTATCTCGCTTCTATCCATGCCCAACCCAACAAGGATAACCCTGACAAGCTCAATGCAACCTGCTGGGATTGCCACGGAGCCCATAAAATTCTGGAAATGACAGGCTCCAATAAGGATAGCTTTCGCATTAACAGTCCGGAAACCTGCGGGGGTTGTCACGATGAACAATTAAAAGCTTATACCCAGTCGGTGCATGGTGCACCTGTCAAACGCTATGGCAAACTGGAACCTGCCGTTTGTAGTGATTGTCATACCGCGCACAAAATTTCCGTAGTCGAAGAAGACCCGGCTAAATTAACAATTACTGAAAATTGTGGCTCATGTCATGAAGACTACTATAAGTCATACAGTGAAACCTATCATGGACAAATCGTCAATCTAGGTTACACCCACACAGCCAAATGTCATGACTGTCATGCCCCACATGCCACACGTAAAGCGGATGATCCGCTTTCAATGATCCATGAAAGCAAAATTTTAAACACCTGCCAGGAATGTCATAAAGATGCCACCGAAGGCTATTTGACATTCTACCCTCACGGTACGACGCATGATTACGAGCGTTTTCCTGAAATGTGGATTGTTTCCAAATTTATGATTGTCCTATTGTTTGTTGTCTTTCTGTTTTTCTGGGGGCATTCCTTATTATGGTATTTCCGCGAGAAAAAAGAATTCGATAATGGGCATCAACCCACTATTCGTCTGGAACAAAATGGCGAACCGATGTTACAAGGGCAATACGTGACCCGCTTTACCAAAGGCTGGATGATTGCTCACTTAGTCCTTGCCATTGCGGTAATGACCTTGGTAATAACAGGAACAACAGTGCTATTTGCTAATAGTTTCTGGGCGCCATTGGTTATGAAACTATTAGGCGGAGCCGAGGTTGCAGCCATTATTCACCGCATTGCTGCAGTGACATTTGCCAGTATTTTCTTCGGTCATTTATATGTGATCTTCCGTAAAATTTATACTGATAACAGAGATTACGGTATTAAGTTTGAATGGTTTGGCCCAAATTCCTTACTACCTCGCTTTCAAGATGGACGCGACATGGTTGCCATGTTTAACTGGTTCTTTGAAAAAGGTCCACGTCCGGTATTTGATCGCTGGACTTACTGGGAGAAATTTGATTATTGGGCACCATTCTGGGGTATGTTTATTATTGGCTGCTCCGGTTTGTTATTGTGGTTCCCAAGCTTCTTTGCTGGCTTTATGCCAGGCTGGGTATTCAATGTAGCCACCATTGTTCATGGCGAAGAAGCATTCTTAGCCGCTGTCTTCCTGTTTACTGTGCATTTTTTCAACTGTCATTTCAGACCTGAAAAATTCCCAGTCGATGTGGTCATGTTTACCGGCAGTATGCCTTTAGACGAGTTTAAACATGAACGTACAGTGGAATATGATCGCTTAGTAGAAACGGGTGAACTGGATAAATATCTCGTTGGTGCACCTTCAGCCAGACTCAATCAATACTCCAGAAATCTGGGTTTTGCCCTGATTGCGGTGGGTGTGATTGAACTCATTCTGGTTCTGCTAGGGTTTATTCAGGACATATTGGCTTAAATAAAAAAACACGCCAGATACAGGGACGTATCCGCTTAACATTACAGTTATTTAATTTAAAGGTTATTTTTATGTATTCAGATACTATTGATCACTTTGCTAAACTCGCTAAAGTAAAAGCTGCATTATTAAAAAACAATCCAATGTCTTTTTTTATTGGTGCGTTAATGGCCGGTGCCTACTTAGGCATGGGGATTGTGCTGGTTTTTACCGTTGCCGGCCAACTTGATCCGTCTATACGCCCTATGGTCATGGGGATGTCCTTTGGTATTGCTTTGACGCTGGTGATCTTTGCAGGCTCAGAACTTTTTACCGGCCATACCATGTATATGACAATTGGCTGGTTAAAAGAAACCGTAACAGGCAGTGAGGTATTTAAAGCCTGGGGAGCCTCATGGAGTGGAAACCTAATGGGTGCCTTACTATTTGGCGTCATGGTAGCTCTTGGACATGGCGCACTGTACAACGAAAGCTCAGATTTATTAAATGCCGTTGCCAGTGCCAAAATGAATAAAGGCCCGGTGCAATTGTTCTTTTTGGCTATTTTATGTAACTGGTTAGTGTGTCTGGCTATCTGGACTGCAGCACGGACAGAAAATGATGCCGCCAAATGTATTCTGATCTTTTGGTGCTTATATGGCTTTTTTGCCAGTGGTTTTGAACACAGTGTTGCCAATATGGCCGTTTTCTCTATGGCTTTACTGGGTGAGCATCCCGAATCAGTCTCACTGACTGGCATGTTTTATAACCTGTTCTTTGTGACCTTAGGCAACCTGGTATCTGGCAGTGTGTTTATGGCGGTTGGCTATTGGGCTGCATCCCCTAAAGCCATGGATCAATCCTCTAAACCGGCCAAAAAGATCAAAGCCATGTTAGACGGATCATTTGATTTGCTGCTAAAACTCTATGGCTTGACCAAAACATATTCTAAGCAGGGCTGGCAGTTTGCTAAAGAAAAACGCCAAGAAAAACTGAAGAAAGCCGCGTAAACTTTGACACCTGAATCATCATGTATTCAAGTACTATTGATTACTTTGCCAAACTCGCTAAGGCAAAAACTGCATTTTTAAAAAGCAATCCACTTGCTTTTTTTATCGGTGCGTTAATGGCCGGTGCCTACTTAAGCATTGGGATTGCGCTGGTTTTTACCATTGCCGGCCAACTTGACCCTTCTATACGCCCCCTGGTCATGGGCATATCCTTTGGTATCGCTTTGACGCTGGTAGTCTTTGCAGGCTCAGAACTTTTTACCGGTCTTACCATGTATATGACGATTGGCTGGTTAAAAGAAACTGTAACAGGCAGTGAGGTATTTAAAACCTGGGGAGTTTCATGGTCTGGAAACCTGCTGGGGGCGTTGCTGTTTAGCATCATGATGGCCATTGGACATGGTGCACTGTATAACGAAAGCTCAGATTTATTAAATGCTATTGCCAGTAGCAAGATAAATAAAGGCCCAGTGCAATTATTTTTTTTAGCGGTTTTATGTAACTGGTTTGGGTGTCTGGCTATCTGGACTGCAGCACGCACAGAAAATGACGTTGCCAAATGTATTCTGATCTTTTGGTGCTTATATGGCTTTTTTGCCAGTGGTTTTGAACATAGCATTGCCAATATGGCCATTTTCTCTATGGCTTTATTAGGTGATCATCCCGAATCAGTCTCGCTGGCTGGCATGTTTTATAATCTGTTCTTTGTGACCTTAGGGAATCTGGTATCAGGCAGTGTGTTCATGGCGGTTGGCTATTGGGCTGCCTCCCCTAAAGCCATGTACCCATCCTCTAAACCGGCCAAAAAAATCAAAGCCATGTTAGACGGGTTATTTGATTTGCTGTTAAAACTCTATGGCTTGATCAAAAAATATGCTACGCAAGGCTGGCAGTTAGCTAAAGAAAACCTGAATAAAGCCGCCTAGGGCGTCGACAGCTGGGTGAACAGGAGCCTATCCGGCCTTACACCGGGTAAAGAAGCTACACAGGCAGAGAAACTGCTTTCTTCGCCTGCCACCTTGCATCACTCAGGAACAAACATATTTCCATCTGCAACCATAACTGCTTCACCCGCCACACGAATGGTTAAGGTATCTTCCCCTTTATGATCCAGCTCTAGATTAAGCACACTGCGACGTACATTTTCATCACCTCTTTCTATCGCATAGCTATGGGTTGCGTGCCGCATAAAATCAAATGAACATAGGTAGGAAGCAAAAGATGCCATCGTCGAACCGACGGGCGGATCCTGATGAATTCCAATATTGGGGCCTAACAAGCGCACTGCAAAATCCGAATCTGCATAGGGTGTTTCCGGTGAAACCAATAAAATCTCCTGTGCAGCTGTTTGCGGTGCACTGGATTGACTCCATAACGGAAAATTGAACCTGGCTTTTCTCACGCTTTCATACTTGAGCACAGGAACCACAAGATAAGGAAAACCACAGGACACAAGACGTACATTGAATTTTTCATTGTCAATTTCATCTTCCGATAAAGATAAAATATTTGCCGTTTCCTGATCAGTCGGGGCATAGAGATCGATGATTGGGCTGACTTGCCTGGTATACTGGATTAAATGGGGTTTGCCATTAACACTCCCCACTTTGACTTTCACAGTACTGGTGTTCTGTTCAAATACTAAAGCGGCATTTTCCGATGATAAGTCTAATGTTCCATTAGAGCCTAAAACATATGCGGCAGCAATCACAGGATGCCCTGTATGATCTATTTCTGCATAGGGTGAAAAAGCCCGCATTCGCCAGGTATTTTCCAACGCATCCTGTTTAAATAAAAAAACGGTTTCGGACAAGCTCATTTCTCTGGCAACTTGTGCCATAGCCGGCTCACTTAAACCATTGGCATCTGGAAATACAGCAACTTGAGCGCCATTGAAAACCTGATTGGTAAATACATCAGCAATATAATATTGATAACTCATGATTTTCTCAAAGCCTCACTTCGACACGACCCTTTTCTATACGAATAGAATAGGCTTCAACACTCATTTCTTCATCCTCAAAACATTGCCCAGTTTTTAAATTAAAATGCTGTTTATGCAACGGTGATGACACCATAGGAACCCCTTTAATATCTCCAATCAAGCCACGCGATAGCACATTGGCTTTGCCAAAAGGATCGTAATTATTAATGGCATAAACCGTATGTTCACGGGGCATATGAAAAATAGCGATTTGCTTATTTTCAACTAAGGCACAGATGCCCGAATCCGGTTGCAAATCCGTTTCACTACAAACATCTATCCAGTCTTTATCAGCAGACACTATACCTCCTCCCCTATTTTTAAATATTTATGCTCATCCTCATTGGCAGGACGAATTTGCCCACGATCCTCGACAAACAGTACATTTTCATCGGTCTTGTCACTGTTCACAAAATGACGGAAGCGTTTTAGTTTGGACTCATCAGCAATCGTGGTTTTCCATTCACATTGATAGCTATCAATCACATGCTGCATTTGTTCTTCTAATTTGTCGCAAATATTCAATTTATCGTCTATCACCACCGCTTTAAGGTAATCCAGACCCCCTTCCATATTTTCCATCCATACGGAGGTTCTTTGCATACGATCAGCTGAGCGCACATAAAAGATGAGCACTCTATCAATATACTTAATCAAGGTTTCCTTATCCAGATTAGTAGCAAATAAATCACCGTGTCTTGGTTTCATCCCGCCATTACCACAGACATATAAATTCCAGCCACTCTCTGTGGCAATCACACCAATATCTTTACTTTGTGCTTCGGCACATTCGCGGGTACAACCAGACACTGCAAATTTTATCTTATGCGGTGATCTTAAGCCTTTATATCTGTTTTCTAACTCAACTGCCAGACCAATACTATCATCAACACCATATCGACACCAAGTACTCCCCACGCAAGATTTGACTGTTCTTAATGATTTACCATAAGCATGTCCCGATTCAAAACCCGCATTAATCAATTCGTCCCAAATCAGGGGTAACTGGTCAACCCGGGCACCAAACATCACAATGCGCTGTCCGCCTGTCACTTTAGTATATAAATTATACTTTTTAGCCACTTCCCCTAAAGCGATCAGCATATCAGGCGTCACCTCTCCGCCTGTCATTCTGGGCACTACTGAATAAGTCCCGTCTTTTTGCATATTGGCTAAAAAGGTATCATTGGTATCTTGTAGACTGAGATGATTGTTATTCAGAATATATTCATTCCAGTATGAAGCCAGAATAGAGCCCACCGCTTGCCGGCAAATTTCACAACCGCGGCCCTGGCCATGTTGCCCAATTAAATCATCGAACGTTTTAATTTCTTCGACCATCACGATGTTATATAAATCATGTCGTGTATGAGGAAAATGCTCACACAGGTCGGTATTAACCTCGATACCCGCACTTTCCAATTCACTGTCTAGCACCGATTTTAATAATGCCGAACAACCGCCACAGCCTGTTGCTGCTTTGGTTTCAGTTTTGAGCTCATCCATGTTCATACAGCCGGATTCAACTGCCTCACAAATCTGCCCTTTACTGACATCAAAACAAGAACATATTTGCGCTGAAGCAGGTAAGGCATCAGGTCCTAAGCCCACTGATTCATCAGAGTAATGGGGTAAAATCAGTGATTCAGGGTTTTCGGGTAAATCGATCTCGTTCAAACAGTACTGCAGCAGCGTTCCGTAACCCGAGGCTTCGCCCACTAACACCGCACCTAATAGTTTTTTTCCGTCCTCACTCACTACCAGACGCTTGTAGACACCTTCGCAACCGTCCTGGTAAGAATAAACCCGCGAACCTTGGGTCATTGCATGTGCATCGCCTATGCTAGCAACGTCTACGCCATTGAGTTTGAGCTTGGTACTCATGTCTGCGCCGGTAAAGCTGGCAGACACACCAGACAAATCGGCAATGACAGTTCTGCCCATGGCATAGCCGGGAGCGACTAAACCAAATATCTGTTCATTCCACACCGCACATTCACCGATAGCATAAACATCTGGGTCTGACGTTTGACACTGATCATTAATGGCTATACCCCCTCGGGCACCCAGTTTTAAACCTGAGTCTCTGGCTATTTCATCACGAGGACGAATCCCTGTAGAAAAAACAACCAGATCAGTTTCCAGCTCACCCCCATCAGCAAAAATCATTTTATTTTTGCATTGCTCACCGTCAACAATTTCAAGGGTATTTTTATTGGTTAAAACGGAAAGTCCGAGTGCCTCAATTTTATCCGCTAACATTTTAGCGCCGCCATCATCCAGTTGAGCAGACATTAACCGGGGAGAAAATTGAATGATATTGGTTTTAAGCCCTAAGTCCTGTAATGCTTTTGCAGCTTCCAGACCTAACAGCCCACCCCCGACTACCGATCCTACTTTCGCTGTTTTTGCCGCTGCTGTAATGGCTTCTAAATCTTCAATGGTTCTATAAACCATACAGTTTTCACGGTCATGGCCTGGAATAGGCGGGACAAAGGGATAAGAACCCGTAGCCAATACTAGCTTGTCATACTGGATAGAAATGCCTTGCTCAGAAAAAACCGTTTTATTTTCCAGGTCAATTGAAACCGCTTTATCACCGAGATGAAGGGTAATCTGGTTTTTCTCAAAAAAACCATCTTCCACCATGGACAGGTCTTCAGCACTTTTACCTGAGAAATATTCAGTTAAATGCACTCTGTCATAAGCAACTCTAGGTTCTTCACAAAAAGTAACTACTTCATATTGATCCTTAATCTCACTTGCCGTTAAGTCAGCCAAAAAGGTATGCCCTACCATTCCATTGCCAATAACTACTAGCGTTTGTTTTTTACTCATTTCCAATCGACAGCCCTATAAATTACAAATTCTTAAAAACAATAATTAAGCACGAAACATGCCATATTCTACTGTAACAACACAGCTATCATACAAAACCAAATTCAGAAAACCGGCTCAGGCTATCCCGAACATAAACCTCATGAACAAGACCTCGACTATCAATTCAAGTTCATTACCCGCCTAAAAGGGATGAAGCGGCGTTTACTGACAAAAAAAGGGTTCATTCTGTAGCAAAGCACCAACGCAGCCTGATAACGCTGATTGAAAAGATGCAATCATGAAAAAACCAATTACTTAAAAACAAGCCCGTCGTCCTTGTTAGCCGCGCCATCCCTACCCCCTGAAATAAACCCGGAAGGTTAAGAACCGAAAGCATGCTCTTAACCCACAGCCAAGGGGCTTTTATAGAATCAATAACTTTGTGGTATCCGGTAAAGCCTGGCGGGTTGTGAACACATTGCACCACAATAGTGCAACCACCCTGAGATTGGTGTCAAACAGAATTTTCTGCCTGCTGACAGATATTGCCTTGCCTTTTTGCTGCTACACAGAAAATCCACCAAAAGGACGAAATGGCAGCGCAAATACCACTGAAAAGCGCAGTGGTTTAAGACCCTGTCGCGACCCGGTCAATCAGCTATATACTGGATTCCCATCCGCTGCATAAAACACTTTATAATAAGGGCTCGCCACGGGCCAGTTTAGGCAATTTACCATCAATCCCGATGGCCATACGCATAATTTTTTGTTTTGCAGGAGCAACCCTTTCAGCGAATCCCAGCCCTAGATTTCTGATGAATTTTAGCGGCAAAACATCATTACTGAACACACGGTAAAAAGCATCCATGACCGCCATCATTTTTAAATTCTCATTTCTTCGCATCTTTTCATAGCGCTTCAGCACCGCCAGATCAGCAATATCTTCGCCTTCATCATGCGCCTCAATCAACACTTCGGCCAACGCTGCAGCATCCAGTAAACCAATATTAACACCCTGTCCAGCCAAAGGATTAATCATATGTGCAGCATCACCAACCAGTACTACCCCTGGTTTTACATAGTGTTGAGCATGTTGGCGTTTTAAAGGAAAACTGGCCACCCCTAGCACTTGCTTGATCTTACCCAGACATTCAGGAAAAGTAGTGGTAAGCGCCTGCATCAACTCTTCATTCGATAAACTCTTCAAGCGTCTAATTTCATCTGCTGCGTTATACCAGACTAGAGAAGCAAAATTCCCTGTTAACGGCAAAAAAGCCTGTGGGCCACTAGATACAAAACGTTGCCAGGTAATATCCTGCTGGGCATAATCTGTTTCAATATAAACAACCATGGCATGCTGATTATAATCCTTGCTACTGACCCCGAGGTTAACCGCCTGCCTGACCCTTGAGCCGCCACCATCTGCAGCCACCAGAACCTTTGCTGTGATTTCACGACCATCAGCTAACGTCAGAACGGTAGGCTGCGAGGGATGATAATGAATGGCATTAATGCTTGCCGGTGCCATTATCTCAACATTATCAAATGTGGCTAGTTGATCTAGCAAAGCCAATTGAATAATTCTGTTTTCAACAATAAAACCCAATTCGTCACGCTTAATATCCTCACAGTTAAACTCTGTGTCGCCTGCTGTTTCCCAGACACGCATTCGCCGAAAGGGACAAAATCGACGATTTAATACGCCCTTCCATGCTCCTATAAGCTCCAGAATCGTTTTGGAAGCAATACTCAACGCGGAAACACGAAGATCGTGCGGCTGATCCGCTATAAAGGCCTCTGGCAGCATTTTCTCAATGACAGCCACCTTCAAATCACTGCCGCCTAGACAACAGCCCACAGTTGCCCCCACCATACCCCCACCAACAATAACAACATCAAATTCTTTGTTCATAAACCATAGATAATTAAACGATCGAGTGGCTGACAATAACAACACCCTTATTTTTTTGCAACAATCTTGCTTTGCAAAATCGATTTTTGTATAATTCGTTGGCTAATTATCAATGTAAAGCATGAAAAAATGGCTATTTTTCTAGCAGACATTGAATCAAAAAAATAAAATAGGGGTGGCCTGCGAAGTTCACAAGCAGGAAATCAATACACCTGCTGTATAAATTAGCAACTACTGCGGAAATCATTTTTATAAAATATTCCCCACCACTGAGCTAACAGTAACTGCATTTTTGTGGCTTACCATTCCACACGACTAACCTGTTTAATAGATTTGCAACCCACTGCATATCACTAAACCTTGCTTAACATGAGGAGTATAAGATGTCCAAACAGACGCATGAAATGCCTCCTAAACAGGGGCTTTATGATCCGGCTAACGAAAAAGATAGTTGTGGCGTTGGATTTATTGCACATATCAAAGGCCAGCGTTCACATAAGATCATCCAGGATGCCGCTACAGCATTAGAAGCGATGACGCATCGTGGTGCCTGTGGTTGTGAAGAAAACACAGGGGATGGTGCAGGCATCATGACCGCACTGCCACTGGAATTTTTGAACAAGGTTGCAAAAGCTGAGTTTGGTACTGATCTACCCGAATCAGGTAAATTTTCAGCAGGTTTGGTATTTTTACCTCAAATAGAAGCAGAACGCGCCAAATGTAAACAAACCGTTGCAGAGTTCATTACTGCGCAAGGCCAAAAATTAATTGGCTGGCGTCGCGTACCGGTTGATGCCGATGCCGCCGATATTGGCCCTGCTGCCCGTGCTTCTGAGCCTGTAATAGAACAACTTTTTATTGCCGCCGCTGACTCGATTGATAGCGAAGCCTTTGAAAGACAACTTTACTTAATCCGCAAGCAAGCATCACATACGCTGCGTGGTGACGACACCTTGCAGCAGTGCAAAATGTTCTATGTCTGCAGCCTGTCGACCAAAGTTATCATCTATAAAGGGCAGTTAATGCCCGAGCAAGTAATCCCCTACTTCCCGGACTTAACTGACCCGGATTTTACCTCGCATCTGGCGATGGTACATTCACGCTTTAGCACCAACACCTTCCCCTCCTGGGATCGCGCACAACCGAATCGGTTTATGAGCCATAATGGTGAAATTAACACCTTGCGTGGTAACAAAAACTGGATGAAAGCACGTGAAGGCGTGGCTAAAAGTGAGCTATTTGGTGAAGATTTAAGCAAAATATTTCCCGTGATCGAACCTGAATGCTCTGATTCAGGCACTTTTGATAATGTCCTGGAATTCCTGTTAATGTCCGGGCGTACATTACAAGAAGCAGTGATGATGATGGTGCCCGAAGCCTGGCAGAACCATGAAACCATGTCTGCAGACAAACGGGCTTTCTATGAATTTAATTCAGCCATGATGGAACCCTGGGACGGCCCTGCATCCATTGTTTTTACCGACGGTAAATATATCGGTGCCGTACTTGATCGTAATGGCCTGCGTCCTAGTCGTTATTACCTGACCCACGATGATCATGTCATTATGGCTTCAGAAGTGGGTGTCGTACCTATCGCCCCCGAAAATGTAAAATTTAAAGGACGCCTGAAACCCGGCAGAATGTTTCTGGTGGACTTTGAAAAAGGTGTTTTAATTCCTGATGAAGAATTGAAAAGTGATTTTTCCAGCCAGCGTCCTTATTCCGACTGGCTAAAAGACCAGCGTATACACTTAAGCGAATTACAACCCAAAAAAGAACCGCACGGCTTTGACCCTGACACTTTATTAGCGCGCATGCAATCCTTTGGTTTTACCACTGAAACCATGCAATTCATGTTATTACCCATGATTCGCGAAAAGCGTGACCCCTTGGGCTCCATGGGCAATGATTCTGCATTGGCCTGTCTTTCAGACCAGCCTCGCATGCTTTATGATTACTTCAAACAATTATTTGCGCAGGTCACCAACCCTTCAATAGACTCGATCCGTGAAGAGATCATTATGTCGCTGGAGTGCTACATTGGCCCGGAAACCAACTTATTAACAACCAGCCCCCAACATTGTCATCGTTTATTAGTTGAGCATCCTATCCTGTCTAACGAGCAATTAGCGGCGATCAAACACATGGATCATCGTGGCTGGAAAACCCGGACACTGGATATCACCTGGCCTAAATCAGCAGGAAAAGCCGGGTTATTGACGGCATTAGACCGAATTTGCCATGAAGCAGAGCAAGCCATAGCCCTGGGTTATCAACTGATTGTGCTGTCTGACCGAGAAATCAGCAGTGAACGTATTGCCCTGCCTGCCCTGTTAGCTACAGGTGCCGTTCATCACCACTTAGTCAGCCAGTTCAAACGCACCCAGATTGGTATTGTGGTGGAATCGGGTGAAGCGCGTGAAGTACATCATCATTGTCTGCTCATAGGCTATGGTGCTGATGCCATCAATCCTTATTTAGCCTTTGAATCCTTATGGCAAGCACGTCGCGATGGTTTGATGGAAGCGGATATGGTCGATGACAGCACTATTGTTGCAGCTTATCGTAAAGCCGTTGCCAAAGGCATGTTGAAAGTCATGGCAAAAATGGGGATTTCTACCCTGCAAAGTTACAAGGGCGCACAAATCTTTGAAGCCGTGGGCATAAAAGATGAAGTGATCGACCGGTGTTTCGCAGGCACGGCCAGTCGTATTCAAGGGGTAAACTTTGACGTACTGGCAACTGAAAGTATGCGCAGACACGACATTGGCTTTCCTGAAGACCCCAATATTATAAATGAGTTATTGCAAAACCATGGTGAATACCATTGGCGTGCAGGTGGCGAACGTCACATGTGGGATCCTCAGGCCATCGCCGACATTCAGTTAGCGACCCGAACCAATAGCCAGGAGACTTATCAGCAATTTGCTGATCATATGAATAACGATGCCAAGACACGTTGTTCAATTAAAGGCTTATTATCCTTCAATGAAAACCTGACTAGCGTACCGCTAGCAGAAGTTGAACCGGCTGCTAACATCGTTAAACGTTTTTGTACGGGGGCGATGAGTTTTGGCTCTATTTCTGCAGAAGCACATGAATCTTTAGCCATTGCCATGAACCGTCTGGGCGGCAAAAGCAATACCGGTGAAGGTGGTGAAGATTCGGCTCGATTCACTACGATGGCAAATGGCGATAGTAAACGTTCTGCGATCAAACAAATTGCATCCGGTCGTTTTGGTGTCACCATCTGGTATCTGGCCAATGCTGATGAATTGCAAATCAAGATATCACAAGGCGCCAAGCCTGGAGAAGGCGGAGAATTACCCGGCACCAAAGTCGACAGTTATATTGCTAGCTTGCGGCATTCAACACCGGGTGTAGGTCTTATTAGCCCTCCACCTCATCATGATATTTATTCGATCGAGGATTTAGCACAATTAATATCCGATCTTAAGAATTCAAATCCCTCTGCGCGTATCAGTGTCAAACTGGTCTCAGAAGTCGGTGTAGGCACCATTGCCTCGGGTGTTGCTAAAGCCCATGCCGATCATATTCTGATTTCAGGGGATGGCGGTGGTACCGGTGCATCTCCGCTGACCAGTATTAAACATGCCGGACTGCCTTGGGAACTGGGTATTGCAGAAACACATCAAACTCTGGTGATGAATGATCTGCGCTCACGCGTCACCCTACAAACCGACGGCGGTTTAAAAACCGGGCGAGATGTGGTCATTGCCGCATTACTCGGTGCTGAAGAATTTGGTTTTAGTACTGCGCCATTAATTTCTCTGGGTTGTATCATGATGCGTAAATGCCATCTGAATACCTGCCCTGTTGGCATCGCTACGCAAGATAAGGAATTGCGCAAAAAATTTAGTGGTGACCCCGAATATGTCGTTAACTACCTGATTATGGTAGCCGAAGAAGCCCGTGGCATTATGGCTAAACTGGGGTTCCGTACCATCAATGAAATGATTGGTCGCACCGATGCCCTGGAAACCAATAAAGCCATTTCACATTGGAAATCAGACGGTCTGGATTTAACATCGTTACTGGCTGCAGCGCCAAAACCTCATGATGCGGTAGCCGTTTACAAAACCATTCCGCAAAATCACGGCCTGGATAAGGTTATTGACAACCAGCTGATTGAATTATCCAGAGACGCACTGGAAAATGGTCACAAAGTCAGCTTTGACCTCCCCATTATTAACACCGACCGGACGGTAGGCACCATTCTCAGCCATACCCTGGTGAAAAAATGGGGAGGGTCGATGTTACCTGAAAACACCATTAATATTAAATTCAAGGGTTCTGCAGGACAAAGCTTTGGTGCCTTTCTGGCTCGCGGAATTTCCATGGAAATTGAGGGTGATGCTAATGACTACGTCGGTAAAGGACTTTCAGGCGGCAACATCGCAGTCTACCCGCCCAAAGTCAGTAGCTTTGTAGCGGCTGACAATATTATCGTCGGCAACGTCGTGCTCTATGGCGCCACATCAGGACAGGCTTTCTTCCGGGGGCAGGCTGCCGAACGCTTTTGTGTGAGAAACTCAGGTGCTAATACGGTGGTTGAAGGTGTGGGCGACCATGCCTGTGAATACATGACCGGTGGACGCGTGGTCGTCCTCGGCCCAACCGGACGTAACTTTGCCGCAGGCATGAGTGGTGGTATTGCCTATATATGGGATAAAGACAATGTTTTCCGCCCCAACTGTAATATGGGGATGGTGGAACTGGAAAAAGTAGTCCATAAACATGATATTGATGAACTCTATGGCTTAATCCAGTTACACGCTAATCACACCGATTCAACTATTGCCAGAAAGCTGCTGGGAAACTGGCCATCGGCCTTAACACAATTCGTTAAAGTCATGCCCGTTGACTATAAACGCGTGCTTATCGAACGTGAAAAACACGATGAAGAACAAGAAACTATAGTCCACGGGGTTATGATAGATGGGTAAGTCGACAGGTTTTAAAGAATACAAACGCGAAACGATCCCTTATCGGGACCCGATGCTACGTTTGAACGATTATGCAGAAATATATACTGATCCCTTAGAAAATCATTTACAAACTCAAGGTGCTCGCTGCATGGATTGTGGCGTGCCTTTCTGTCAGTCAAATAACGGTTGCCCCGTAGATAACCTGATTCCCGAATGGAATGATCTGGTTTATCGTAACCGCTGGCGTGATGCTTTAGATCGTTTACATCTAACCAACAATTTCCCTGAATTTACCGGACGCGTCTGTCCGGCTCCTTGCGAAGGTGCTTGTGTTTTAGGGATTACCGAACCCCCTGTCACCATCAAAAATATTGAGAATTCAATTATTGACCGTGGCTTTGAGGAAAACTGGGTCCAACCCCAACCACCGCTCAATGAGTCCGGTCAATCCGTTGCCATTATTGGTTCTGGCCCTGCAGGCCTTGCAGCTGCCCAGCAATTACGCCGTGCCGGTCATAAAGTAAGCGTCTACGAACGCGCTGACCGTATCGGTGGACTGCTGATGTACGGCATCCCCAATATGAAACTGGAAAAACGCGTGATTGACCGTCGAGTTCAGCAGTTGCGTGACGAAGGGGTGGAATTTTATACCCAGACGCACATTGGCAAAGCCGAAGAATTTCCTGCCGGTCATATTAACCAGATCATGCAAGAGGCTAATAACCCAATCACCTATATTGCCCCGAATGATCTGCTCAATCAGTTCAATGCGGTACTTTGGGCTACCGGCGCCACACAAGCCCGTGATTTACCGATTCCGGGGCGTGAGCTGAACGGCATCCATTTTGCTATGGAATTCCTGACTAAAAACACCAAAAGTCTACTGGATAGCCAACTTACCAACGACCTCTACATCAGCGCTAAAGATAAAGATGTAATAGTTATTGGCGGCGGGGATACCGGCACAGATTGTATTGGTACATCGCTACGACAGGGTTGTAAATCATTAGTTAATTTTGAATTATTACCTGAACCGCCTGTTGAACGTGCAGCGGATAACCCTTGGCCACAATGGCCTAAAGTGTTTCGTGTCGATTACGGTCACGAAGAAGCCACCCAGCGTGATGGTAAAGACCCTCGCGAATACTGCATCCTCAGTAAAGAATTTATCAGCGATGGCCTTGGTAATCTAGCTGGCATTAAAACAGTGAATGTAGCATGGGAAAAAGACTCCAGCGGCCGTTTTCAGATGACCGAAATTGCCGGTAGCGAGAAAGTATGGAAAGCAGACTTGATCACACTTTCTATGGGTTTTCTTGGCCCTGAACAAACAGCCATTGAAATGATGGATTTAGAAAAAGATGAGCGCAGTAATATCAGGGCTACTTATGGCGAATTCTCAACCAGTGTTAAAGGTGTGTTTGCTGCTGGTGACTGTCGTCGCGGACAATCATTAGTTGTTTGGGCAATCAACGAAGGACGTGGTGCGGCCAAAGTTATTGACCAATACCTTAAAAACCTGGAATGACACTATTTTTAAACATGACATCAGCTTATTAAATTGAATAAAATGAATATTAACCCTGTTTTTTTCTTCAGAGCAAGGACTTAGAAGACAGTTTTACGACTCATCTTATGCATTTTCCAAGCTTTTAATTTTTCTTTGCCTTTGAATTTATGATACTGAAACCTGCTCTAATAAATTTACTCACGATGTATTTCACTTTTAATCGCATTAAATGACCATTTATCCCTAAAACACAATGACTTAGCAATAAATGGCACAAAGATAACAAATTATAAATATTCACCGTGAATTTGCAAACGGTGTGCATTGTTAATTTATCAGACCTCAGAAACAAGCTATAAACAGTAGAAGTTACCCGGCTCGAGGCAATGCAAGTACAGCCCGAAACAGGTGCTGTTGATAGCTACGGACAGAAATAGATGTCCTGATAAATACACGACTGGCACCCAATAACTTCAATACGTTGAATATAGACGAAACAACAATTTAACAAAAGGACTAGGTTGAGTATGATTAAAAACTCCCTAAAAAACCATACAGCTCAAATGCTATATGATGCAGATTTATCACAAGACAGCTGTGGCGTGGGTTTTATTACCCGTAAAGATAGCCAGCAAACACACGACGTATTGATAAAAGCACACCAAGCACTTTGTACCATTCCACACCGCGGGGGTATGAATGCAGAAGGCATTGGTGATGGTGCCGGTGTTAATATTGACTTGTCTGTTAAATTTTTCCGTAAAGTCACTGGCCTTAATACCCTTGAAAAAGGACAGTTTGCCGTCGCCAACTTCTTTTTTCCAGAAGATCATTCCCATTACGACTCTCATGCCACAAAACTGGTTGAATCACATTTAAAAACATTTGATTTGCCCATTATCAACTGGCGAGATGTGCCCGTTGATAATAGTATTATCAACTCGGCATCTTGCAAAGCACAACTGCCTATCAAACAAGTTATTTTTGGCAGACCTGAGGCTTTACATGCGGCGACACAGGATGAATTTGAAAAACACATTCAAGCGGCTTTATTAAGCATTGAAGCGGAAGCTTATACGCACGATGAACTGGAGGGTTTTTATCCCTTATCCATGAGCTCTCAGACGCAAGTCTACAAAGGACGCTTAAACTCTTTTGAGGTCATCCCCTATTTCATTGACTTGTATGATGTAGATCACGAAATCTGTAGCCTGTTTTTTCACACCCGTTTTTCCACCAACACGGCTCCGGCCACCATGATGGCACAGCCTTTTCGCTATATGGCGCATAATGGTGAACTGAATACCGATAAGAAAAACAGACTTAGCGAGAATGCCATTGCCCGGCAAAATAACAGTGAAGTTATTTTTCCTAATGGTCAATCTGATTCAGGTCGTCTGGATCAGACCTTAACGCGCCGTATTAATGAAGATAATCTGGATATCGTCACTGCTATCTTAGCGATGATGCCTCCTGCCTGGGAAAACGACAGCACTTTATCGCCTGAAGTCCGTGCCATGCTGGAATACTTTAGTCTTTATGAAGAAAAAAATGATGGCCCTGCCGCTATTATTTTCAATGATGGTGTACGCATTGGTGCCCGCCTTGATCGCCTGGGTCTTAGACCCTTACGCTCGGTTGAAACTAAAGAATACCTCAGCGTTATGTCCGAAGCTGGACAAATTGATTTCCCAGCACATGAGGTGTTGAAACGTGGCCGTATTGAAGCAGGCGGCATGCTCTATTTCGATCACCATAAAGGACAGGCCTACAACAACCATCAAGTCATGGACCGCTTGGCTAAAGAACAGGATTATATTAGCCTGTTAAAAGAAAATGCCATCCATATAGCAGACCTGGAAAAAGTTGGGATTTCAGAGCTTAACAATGACTTGTCATTGAATATAGATCAACGTCATACCGCATATTCCCTCAATCAGGAAAGCTTTAAATTCTTGTTAGACCCTATTTTAAACAATGGTTTAGAAAAAGTATCTGCGATGGGTTATGGCATTACTCCTAACGCCCTTTCCAGTGCTGAAGGCGGCATGTCTCGCTATTTTAGTCAACGTTTTGCCCAAGTGACCAACCCACCACTGGACTCCTTGCGTGAAAGTGATGGCATGACGCTTCGTGTTGCCTTGGGTGCAAAACCCACTTTTTCAGCACATGAAAGCAAACAACTGATTATTGATTCGCCGGTATTACAACGCACTCAGCTGGAACAAATTCGTCGACAAAATACCGTCAGCCATATTACCCTGGACGCGCTTTACACACCTGATATCAACAATGCTGATAATAATGAGCAGCAATTAGAATCTGCCGTGCAAGATGTTTGTCTGGCCGTTGAAAAAGCAGCCAAAACCAATACCGGCATTATTATTTTAACAGATGTCAATATCAGCCAGGATAAAGCCCCTATTCCTGCATTATTGATGATAGCTGCAGCAAACCAACACCTGGTCACTTTAGGTTTACGTTTTAATTCTTCAATTATTGCCGAAACCGGACAGGCTGCCAGCCCTCATGATATCGCCACTCTGTTAGGCTTTGGCGCATCTGCCATCTGCCCTGTTAGCATACATAATCGCGTCATCACCCATTACGACAGTGAGCAAGCACAACAAAACGCCCTTAATAACTTTCAAAAAGGGGTTGCCAAATCACTGATGAAAACCATGGGGAAATTTGGACTATGTACTGCTGAGAGTTATATTGGCGGCGAGTTTTTTGAATCTAATTATCTTGATACTGAGGAACCTAGACTCCAACCTTATTTCCCCAATATTCATTCTTCTGTTGGCGGTGTGCGTTATGCTGATATTGCCGCCAGTGCGACAGAATGGCATCACAAAGCCTTAACTGTTGAACAAGAAGCTGACATCCCCTTTTTAGGTTTATTTAAAGAACGCCAAGATGGTGCTGGTCACACCTTTGGCAATACCGCGGTGAGAGAATATATCAAAATGACCGATGAGGCTATTTTATATATCCCTCAACAACAATCACAGTCAGCCAGTGACATTGCTTATCTTGATTTTGGTTATGAAAAAAGATCACCCGAGCAAATTGATAATTTTGGAGTCACGCCGGCTTATCGCAGCTTTGTAAAAGGACTTTATCAGGAAAGAGACAGTAGACCCGCCGCATTAAGAGACGTGACGGCATTGCCTGTCGATATTCGTGCCGCTGATCACTGCGAAGCCTTTGATAAACTGCTCGGCAGTCAAAACCTGCAAGGCAATAATAATTTCCTCATCCTGGGCTTACAAGTTGAGGTCAGTCATGCTACCGGTGAGTTTGTGTTGTCTTTCACTGAAAACTCATCAACACAACGTATCGAAGCACTGGCCGAACATCTTAACAAACGCTTTGCCGATGAAGACTTTGAGCTTGCCATCACTGCAGACAATATCTGCATAAAAATCAGTGATACAGACAGTCTTTTTAATAACTATCTGAACACCATAAAAATCGCACGTGCCCCTATTGATCTGAATGAGGTACAAGCAGCCCATGAGATTACCGCCGCATTAGCCTCTGGCGCGATGAGTCATGGTGCATTATTGGCAGAAGCGCACGAAGCCGTTGCTCAAGGTACCAATATTGCCGGCGCCTTAAGTAATTCAGGTGAAGGCGGCGAGCATTCCAGCCGTTTTAACACTATCAGATCCAGCAAAATCAAACAATTTGCTTCCGGTCGTTTTGGTGTGTGGGCCGGTTATCTGGCTGACCCCAATATTGAAGAAATCGAAATTAAAATTGCCCAGGGTGCTAAACCGGGTGAAGGCGGACAATTACCTGCCGCTAAAGTCTCGGTTGAAATTGCTTCCCTACGTGGCGGTACGCCTAGAGTAGAACTGGTTAGCCCTCCGCCTCATCACGATACCTACTCTATTGAGGATTTAGGCCAGTTAATTCATGATGCCAAAGCAGCACGCGTCAAAGTCGTGGTTAAACTGGTTTCATCGGAAGGTATTGGTACTATTGCAGTCGGTGTCGCTAAAGCCGGTGCCGATGTCATTAATGTGGCGGGCAATACCGGTGGTACAGGCGCTGCGGCAGTCACCAGTTTAAAAAATACCGGGCGTTCGCCAGAAATCGGCATTGCCGAGGTACATCAGGCACTCGCAGTCAATGGTTTACGCGATAAAGTGGTTTTACGTTGTAGTGCCGCACACCAAAGTGGTCTTGATGTAGTGAAATCAGCCATCTTAGGCGGAGACTCCTTTGAATTTGGCACCACTGCATTAATGATGTTGCGTTGCGTCATGGCTAAGAACTGTAATATCAAATGTCCCGCCGGTTTAACAACAGCACATGATGAGTTCAAAGGGGATCCTCGGGTCCTTGCTCAATACTTTATGAATCTAGCCCATGAGGTGAGAGAAATACTCGCTGACTTGGGATATAGCAGCCTCAAAGAAATTCGTGGTCAAGCTGACTTATTACACTTGATCAACCACTCCACCATGATAGGGCAACTGGATTTTACTAAATTATTAGCTCAAGTCGATGAGCTTAAAATCACAGAACCTGTGTATTTAGAAGCTGATTTCAGTATTGACGATCAAGTTATCGACTCAATTAAAAATAGCATTATCAGAGGACACAGTATTATTTGTGAAGGTGCTGAGTTTAAGCTCAATAACCGTCATAAAACAGTGGGGGGACAAACAGCAATTGATATTGAACGCCTGCTGGCCTATCAAATCACCGCTGAACAGGCTAATGATTCTGCACTTATCTACACTAACCAGCATGGCCGCCGTTATCTGGCAGCGGATAGTGTGACCATTCGAACCACCGGTTCAGCGGGACAAAGTTATGCTGCATTTAATAATGACGGTATTCGCATGGAGCATACTGGTACCTGTAATGACGGTGTCGGTAAAACAGCCAATGGCGGTACCATTATTGTGAAAAGCCCCGGCGGCGGTTCTACTGTTTCCGGTGAAAACGTATTAATTGGTAATTTCGCCTTATTTGGTGCGACCGGCGGCAAAGCCTTTATTAATGGTGAAGCTGGCGACCGCTTTGCGGTACGTAATTCTGGCGCTATGGCAGTCGTTGAAGGCGTGGGTGATTTTGCCTGTGAATACATGATTAATGGTGCGGTATTAAACCTCGGCAGTTTCGGCAAAGGTTTCTGTACCGGTATGTCGGGGGGTAATGCTTATCAATATGATCCCGAAAATCGCCTGGAAACTTTATATGACACAAGCTCGGTAGATATTCACAGTCTCAGCGAAGAAACAGAGGTCTCGGCCAGCCATGAACAATTTATTTTGTACATGCTGGAACAACACATTGAATATACCCAGTCCACTAAAGCGCAAGCAATCCTGGATAACTGGGATGCTGAACGCCAGCATTTTAAATTCGCCATCCCCCTTTGGTTATATAAAACCCAGACCGCGGAATATCTTGGCAAATCCATGGATCGTAAAGCCATGGTAGAAGAATTATCGATTGCCTACGCTCAGGGTCAAATTAAACAGGTACAAGAGGCGTATAACAATGATCAGCATTTATTTGATGGAAAAACACCCACTTATGGTGAGGTAGATAGCCGTTTAACCTATAACCTTGTCAATAGTTATGCGGTGATTGATAAAGCCTATCGCATAGCGAAAGATCAGCTAAGTAAAGTACCTGGGGCAGTGTTACCTATTACCGATAAACAAATTGAACAACAGGCAAGAATCTTGTTTTTACAGCGCCCGCGTAAAATCCAGGATGCCTTGGTTAAGACCAATAGAGAAGCTTATAGCAATTATTCAGATGAACAACTTGCTGCCTTGCTGGCTGAAAAACGCCTGACTGATTATAAATCAGCATTAATGCTACGTGATGTCCAAAGCATCTACTCTATCGGTTCAACGGCCTGGATCATTGAGCAACATAAAACCAATCAACTGGCACTGGCAGAGGTCACTGGTATTGAAGAATACATTGCAGCACTCAGCAGTCTTGAAATTGTACAAACCATGCTAAATGACATTCAGGCAGCATAATCAGAAAATATGAAAACACCTAAAATCCCAGATAACACACCTTACAGTGATACCCAGCGTGCATGGCTTGGCGGCTTTTTTGCTGGCATGCACAGCCATATGTTACAAAGTGCTCAGGTTGCTAACGATCAAAAAGACGGTCGCATTATCAATATCCTTTACGGTACACAAACAGGCAATGCAGAATCAGTCGCCGACGATACCGCAGCCACGGCCAGAAATCACGGCCTGACACCTATTGTTAAAAGCATGGATGAGATTGAAATTGATCAATTGGCAGCCATGGAATACCTGCTCATCATTACCAGTACTTATGGTGAAGGTGAAATGCCCGATAATGCGCAGTTACTTTGGGATCAGGTTTCGGCAGATTCTGCGCCCAAAATGGACAGCCTCCGATTTTCAATCCTGGCTCTCGGTGATACCAGTTATGATGAATACTGCAAAGCAGGTATCGACTGGGATAATCGTCTGGTAGGATTAGGTGCCGAACGTATTTATGACCGTATGGATTGTGATGTCGATTTTGAAGATGCCGCCGAGAAATGGATAACGAGTGTTATTCCTATGATGGCAGAAGGTGCCACTGTTGCTATTGAATCGCCAAGTGCCGATAAAAAAGACAAAGCCAAATTTAGCCGTAAAAACCCCTATGTGTCCAAATTATTGGTTAATCGATTACTGACCGCTGAACACTCAACAAAAGAAACCCGGCATTATGAGTTTTGTCTGGCAGACTCCGGATTAAGCTACGAAGCCGGGGATGCCTTAAATATCATTCCACAGAATTGCCCTGAGCTGGTGGCCGATATTATTAAAGCCATCAATTGCACAGGCGATGAAGACGAACCTGTTAATGGCGAACTCATGTCATTCACAGAGTCTTTATTATCCCATTATGAAATAAAGCTCCCCAGTAAAGAATTAATTCAGGAAATTGCCCAACGTTCGGGTGACCAGACCTTAAATAATCTCCTGGAAGCCAACGATAAAGCCAAATTATCAGACTATCTATGGGGTCGGGATACGCTGGATTTATTATTGCTATTTCCTGAAATGGAATTTTCCGCTGCTGAATTTCTGGCACTGTTAAAACCCTTGCAACATCGCGCTTATTCCATATCATCCAGTGGCAAAGCCCATCCCGAGAGTGTCCACCTGACTGTCGCCAGTGTGCGTTATCAAAGTCATGAGCGTGAACATAAAGGCGTCTGCTCGACTTATATTGCAGATTTAATTGATGACCAGACCGATGTTAAAATTTTCTTTTCGCCGAACAAAAGCTTTAGAGTTCCTGCAGATGATGACTTGCCCATCATTATGGTCGGCCCGGGAACAGGCATCGCTCCCTTCAGAGCCTTCTTACAGGAACGTGAGTTTAGAAAAGCCAAAGGGAAAAACTGGTTATTATTTGGTGATCGCAATGAGGCCACAGACTATATCTACCGAGATGAAATCGAAGCCATGCAGCAAACAGGCGTTCTTAGCCGGCTGGATTTAGCTTTCTCCAGAGATCAGCAAGAAAAAATTTATGTACAAGATCGCATGCGTGAAAATGCTCAGGAAATGTTTTCCTGGTTAGAACTAGGCGGTTATTTTTATGTTTGCGGCGATGCCAATTACATGGCTAAAGATGTCGATAAAGCCTTACATAAAATTATTGAAACACAGGGTAACAAAACCGCTGATCAAGCAATAGAATACGTTAATCATTTGAAAAAAGAAAAACGTTATGTCAGGGATGTTTATTAAAACAGACACACTATAGAGTAAACTTCAGTCTGCTGTATCTATAGCGGACTGAAGCCCCTTACAAACCCACGGTAAAACCGATATTAATCATATTTAATATATTTAAATCTCGGATCATTTGGCGTACCCTCCAATGCCCCACCTTCATCAGCGGGCTGCCACATAACGACTTCCTCTATTTTTTTAGCCAATTCAAAATCCTTATTGGTAATGCCCTTAGCCGCATGGTTCTTTAATTTAACGATGACAAACGCATATGAGACGGTTAAATCCGGATGGTGAAAAGCCGCTTCAGCTAGATGTCCCACAGTATTAACCACCATTAATGTTCCCTTCCAGCCACTGGTTTTATATTTACGCCTTATCCAGCCATTTTCCAGAAACCAAGCCGGTAGTTCATTTAGTAAACGCTGTTCAACTTCTACCTTATTATACGTATCGTCTTGTGCACGCTCTCTCCATTCCATGATACACCTCCTTTTTGCTGAAACTTCCAATATAACGCATATAGAACATAAAAACCCTTTTTTATTTCTCCGCCAAATCACTGCATGAACCAGTGGAAAGACAGCCTAACTGATGCCATTACTGATTTGAATATGCGGTACTCGAACATCTTAAGAAACATTAGCTGATAGACTGTACTGGTCTAATAGCCGGGACACTTTAATAAGAGATAATAATTATCAACTATTAAGGTGTCATTCTGGGACAGAAACGTACATACAAACAATATCCTAAAGAGTTTAAAGAAGAACCAGTATTTCCCCTGTTGGACATTGATGGTTTAATAAAACAATGCTATATAAATTTAATATGTCAGTTTTTGCCCTGTTAAACAGGTAAAAATACAACGTCAAATTACAGCCTATGAGGCTAACGCCAAATATGAGTCGCAAATAGATTTAACCCCTCAATTATTCTCAGCCTCAACAAATATTCGGGGTCAGGGTCAGAGTAATATTTATATCTCATCACGAATAGTTCTAAAGGTATTGCCCTGCAAAACTTGCTCTAGTCACTGCTTGATAATTAATCTAATGTGCCAGAAATTATGGAACTAATAAGAAAAAATATATGTTACTCTGCCCCTAAATATTTAGGGGTTTTGATTGACAATACGGCATATCTAGTCGTGACTAATACCGATTAAGGACGAGTTTTATGAAGATTTTAATAGTTATCACAGCAAGCTTTTTGTTGAATGCTTGCTCTATTATTTCACTGGCAGATACCGCGGTCGATTTGGTATTACTACCTGTTAAAGTAGCGGTGGCGGTGGTTGAGACTGTGATACCTGATGATGAAGACGAAGACGACTAAGTCATGATAACCATGCTTTCTTTGCCCACTTATTGACCCTATAAATAATTCTATGTAACTGCCGGGATTTTATATGTAGTTTACCTTCCAACCGGAATATTATGGCTTAACACTTAGTGCAATTGTCGATTCAGACAGCAACAACAACATCTCCATCCCCCTTAAAGCCCTAAAATCACTGTTGAAAATAGGGTGCGCTCCAAATTCACCTCAATATTGTTGACCAGATACCCCATTTTGATCCCATGGCAGCGGCCGAAATGGATGTCTGTTGAACTTGTTGTTTTAATGCATCAAACCGGTTTGTATAGTCGAACGGAATGTTTGCGGCGTTAGCTTTGCCACTGGCTATGCGCAGGAATTCTCGCCCATCAGCCAAAATAGTTTCTGTAGCATCCACATCAAGTGCGTATGCATAAACTGCCGCGCGACAAATATTTGCAGCCCCGACAATGTTAACAACTTTTTCAAATGACTTTGGGTCTTTGTACATATCCCAGATCATGAAGTCAGAATAGAGACCGGCTCCTGTGGCAATATAATCGCAGATTTCTGCGGCCGCTAATGCCTTTGCTTTATTTCCCGCCCCCTCTATTCGATGTTTTTTCTTGTATTCAAAGTATTGGTCACCAAAAAGTGACCCAATTAACTCGGACTCTCGCTCTGGTGCCCCAGCTTTAATATAAAAGTTAGAAAGCATAATCACGTAATTTCTCATGTTATCCCTCTTGCAATCGTTAACTTCTTATTCTTCATCTCTATTGCTTTTTTCTTGCAGTAAATACCATGATATACCCCTGTAGACCTGTCTGCATATCCCCTGATTAGGTGGTTTTTTAAGTCAAAGTTAATGAATAATAAGGAGTTACAGGCAATCTGGGCATTTAAGACCAGACTAATCCCCTTGTTTTAATGATTCTAAGTCTTACTGTGACAAAACTTGACTCTATCGGTTTACTGATCCAAATATATTGCCAATGCTGGAAAATCAGAGAAATGGAGCGCTAGCGGAATGATGATTTCTAGTCCGCGGTAGGCCTCAGGGAAATTTGCCAACCCAATCTGTGAATCAATTTCATTATTTAGCCAAAGAACTAATCCCTTTTAACATTCTCAAAGTAAGTAAAAGCAATAAAGTGCCTGACTTAATTATAGGTAGGCAGAGACAAGAGCATGGTCAACAGCCCCACACATGGCTCCTATAGGTATCTACAGGTACCGATTAACTTTAGAGTCTCGCTTTGTCCAGAAAATATGGCGCTGTGTGAGTGCGGCACTTGTTAAACATAAAAAACTGGCTTATTTTTTTACAGACGTAGCGTGGTTAATTTATTATGATAACAACAAGCCAATAATTTATAGATGTGTTTAAAAATGATAAAAAACCTGAAATTAATACTCTTCATATTATCGCTTTTTATCTTGCCAGCCTGCGCGACTCTTGAGGAAATGGATGAAGGATTAAACGCATTAATTGGCCAGGATTACCATACCGCTTTTAATATTTTAGGCTACCCATCCGATGTGAAAAAGTTTGATGATACTACCCTTTACATTTGGACCAACAATAGCGCTGACCTAGTCTCTGTGCCACAAAAATCGTTTAACAGAGGTGATGCAAATGATAAATTTTATAAGGGCAACTCAACTTCTAATAAACATAACCTGCCCTACCAATGTATCGTTCAGTTAGCCGTTGCTCCGGATGGTAAAATTATCCGCTATCATACCCGGGGCGTCCTAACTGCATGCCGGATTTATCTTGCTCAGTTGAATGCTTATCTGGCTAGACCGATCTAAATGCATCGTCCCGGTTATGAAGATGAGATATTAACATCTGCCCCGCATAATGATAAAAGTGGTGTGTTTATCATTTAAATGGCTTTTCCCCTTGAGAATATTGCATCGAAGCTTCACCCCGTCCCTGCGGTTTTTGCTTTCACTGTAATTTTTAACCTGTTCGCTTGTCGGCAAGGGTACAGCGGTTTTATCTACTGCACTGGTATAGGCAAGATCTGAAACTGACGACGCTCTTGAACGCTATTGCTTGCTTTGTGTCTGGCTAATGACAGTGTGCAGGGTAAATCATTGAATGGGGTATTTTCATAACTCCGTAAAGTCACGCAGATGATTTAATTCATCAGGTAAAGATTGCATAGCATTACCCGTTAAATTAAGGTTCCTTAAAGCCGTTAGTTTAGTAAACGATAGGGGTAATTTTACCAATTGATTATCAACCACACTTAAACTCATTAACTGATTTAAATTACCTATAGATTCCGGAAGTTCGGTGAGTTGATTGCACCACAGAGATAACTCAGTTAACTGCGTCAAATCACCTATAAAGGCTGGAAGTTCGGTGAGTTGATTACTGCCTAGCGATAATTCAATTAACTGCGTTAAATTTCCTATAAATTCTGGAAGCTCGGTCAGCTGATTCCAGCCTAAAAACAGCTCGGTTAAATGACTTAATTGGCCGATACACGCGGGGATTTCCTTAAACTGGTTTTTCCACAAGGATAACACCGATAACTGTTGTAAATTAACCATCGACTCGGGAAGTGTGGTCAGCTTATTCCGTCCTAAGGACAGATCCGTCAACTGCTCGAGATTACCGATAGACTCAGGCAGTGCTATCAGTTGATTATCCATTAAATATAGCGTGGTCAAGCGACTTAACTGCCCCATAGACTCTGGTAGCTCTGTCAGCTGGTTTTTATCAAGATCCAGTAACGTCAATTGCCTCAAGTACCCTATAGATTCAGGAATTTCTGTGAGCTTACATCGCCGCAGGGATAAGTGAGTCAAGGCCAGAAGTTCAACCTTGTTACGCGGAAACAGTGCATGACTAATCTCATTTTTATCGGCCCAGACAATCAACGCATCTAACGCTGCATCTTCTTTAAGCGGTGAATCAGACATCATAAATTTCTTTCTTTTTGCAGGTATCGAATGAAGGGGCCGGCTTAAGATCCGGATAAAAAACGGCTCAGCAGAGGTGCTGGATTCTAACATAAATAGACCCGCATCGGCCTATCTCCTGATTTCTTGCTATGGATGTCGGGCTTGAACATAAGCGATAATCATCTCGGCAAAAGCCCCATGCTATGGAACGGCATTCTTCATATGCAAGGCCAGCCAAATTGCATCAGCAGAACATTGCTCGACACGATGTTTATGATGCGCGGCAATTGTTAAAAAATCACCTGCATTCAAAGTGAGCAATCCCCCCGGATCCATGCGTAAAACAGCGGTTCCTTTTACCAGCATCACCCATTCATCATGCGTCTGGTCATACCACTGACCTGTCGCTGTCGCCTGCCCATAAGAAACAATTTTTTCCAACTCCAGAGCTTTCGATGACACCAGGCAATAAGACTTTTCAAGCCCCTCATTATCGGGCATTGGTTGACACATATTCGATACACTAGGCAAGTTCATCTTCCCCTCCCCTTCTTTAAACATAAATAATCCAACAGTCAGAAATACGCGGTTTGTCATACCTGTATATTATAAGGTGTTAGTCCATGCTCATGCGTTATAGCACCTGGATATCCGGCAGTATTAGCTCTGGCCTGAATATCAACGGCTTATCCTGCCTCATGCCACATTGCTGACACCTTATCTTGATCACTCATGCATTCTTCGCCGGGTTTTACCATCATTGCGAATCGGGCGTGCAGAGCCCCCGACTGTTTAACCTCAGCATTATTAACTACTCCGGTGAAGCTATCGTTATATAACTGTGTTGCTTGCAAGGCTTTTTTTAATTTTGCTGTGAGTATCGAGTAAACCATACCGGGGTTGTTGCAGGCTATAATTACCCGATGGAGGCGATGTCATAGATTTACTTTTCAGTATGAATGCCAGATAACTGAGGTTTATCGTCTGACACGCTGCTGAATCGATAGCCATAGGCTATTCATGCATCGGCTTGCGGGGTGCATTGAGCGGGTCGGCACCTATCATACCGGTGATCTGTTCTACATAGTCTGAACGCGACACTCTTTCCAACTCTTGTTTAGCAAGTATTAAACGTTCATCAATTTTTAACCGGAGCACTTCATCTGCATAATGCTCTAACTGACAAAAGTGTTGCAGACTGTTCACGTGTTTCTGCCACAAGGCAATATCCCGCGTTTGCTGAATCTGTAAACGCTCAAGATACCAGTCAGAGGCTAATAAGCTCTCTTTACTAAACAGTGTCCTAATAGTGGGATCTTGTATGCCTTTACCTTGGTAACTGCCTGTTGCCATGATATGCAATAGAGCCTGTAGTGGAGGACAAGCAACGTTGACACTGCCATCATCCAGGTATTGCTGTGCGACTCTTTGTTGTGTTTCAACAATATTATGAATACCATCCACATAATCTGTTAAATTCTGTGTCTCGGGTTTTAAAATCTCTTCTGTGAAAACTGCACTGGGGTTATCAAAAATTTTACCCATGAATTCATGCACAAAGCGTTCGTTAATTCTAAAGCCTAAACGGCTGGCCAGAACTTTTTTGCCTGCATGTTCAAAATCTTCCAATGCTTCCATATAACCATTTTCAATCAGAAAACCGGCATCTCTTTGTTGGGCCGTTAATCGTGTCCAGATTTCTGGAATTAATAAACTAATGTCATGATCAACACGAACATTGGAACCTATATGCCCTGCAGAACTGGAAAAACCGGAATAGCCTGTCAAAATATAAGAAACCAGGGCATTATTTAAATCCGATGTGGCTGTCAAGGCATTGAAAGGGCCTTTTGTTAACGCACCTTCACTGCCAGCACCGGTGGTTGATGGGGATTTCCCAGTCAGCGAGCTGATAAAATCCATAAATAATTCGGGCAGATGCTGGTAATGAATGGGATTATAAACAGCCAAGGCACGAATGCCTGCTTCCGGAGGATTGTTTCTACGCCCGGCTAATACCGCATCAACCGGATGAGATACCAATCCATCTAACGGTATTTTACGATGAAAACGCACCCCTATATCGGCAATATATTTTCGAACAGGCTTCACCAAATCAGCACGTGTTTCTAGATAACGTGGATTTTTAGTCGGTTTTCCATCAACAATACGCGGGTGCGCTGAAGATACCACGAAGCCAGTCTTATCTTCATAAGCGTTATTTAATAATTTACGCATAGGCGCGGTAAATTTAGACATGGTTAACATGTCTTCCACAATTATCGCTAATTTTTCTTTATTTAAAGGTTCGTAATTCGCTATAAAGTTTCCAGGTGCAGACATATGCATTTCGGCCTGATGGTCATAACCTGGAAAAATGGCATCATCCGGTCGTTGAAACAGTCTATATTCACAATTACTCACTAACTTAACACTTTCAAATTTTTCATCCCTCATGTGATAACCATTCACTAACGATGAAGGAACAACCACGGAAGCCGTTATATCATCTTCCATCTGTATCTTTTCTGCGGCATGAAAGTCCTGCCTGACTTTAAATGTACGCCAGCCCCCCTGCTCATTAAAACCAACCCGCAAGAAGGTGGCAATAATCTCTCTGTCTTCAAATTTTAAATTATGGCCAGACGAACCATCAACTATATCGACAGAAAAATTATCACGCCAATGATCACCCCATTGTGGCTGATAAAATCGCTTAATCAGTAACACCAATGCTCTGATATAGGGAGGTATATCCTTCAGCCATTGATTAAATTCCTTTTTATAGTTATCTGTGGGGGTTAATAATTTAATAACAGAGCCTAAACTTCTCTCCGCACTTAATATTTTACGACTTGGCAGTCTGTCTTCAGTATTTAATCCGGTAATAAAACGCTCAGTATAATCTTTATCAAAAATAGCTTGAACTCGGTCCAGATCTTCCTTCAGATCATTGATAAACAAGGTTTTATAGATCACTGCATCATTAATGGGTTTTGATATTTCCGATTTCCCACCGCCCGATACTGTGCTGGGTTTATGACAAAAAGTCCCTTCTGCCCAGGTACCGATTATGCGCCATGAAGGGGCAATAGGATGCTTCACAAACTCCAGTTTATATCCATTCGGTTTAATATAGGTTTTTCCGGGCTGCAAACGTAATGTGCTGTATTTTTTATCATGACCCCAGCTCATTTTCTCTGTTTCCCAGGAGATAGTTTGGGTATTAACCGCCATTGTAATATTTTGTGGCAGGTAGATTATCTCAGGATATTTTTTATCAATCCCATAGCCTTCAGGCATGATATGCATAATCTCGCCATATGCCTGAACTAATTCATGAAAACTATAAGCACTATCTCGGCTGGCACTATCGGCACCATACTCATTACCATGAATAACACTTCTAAAGGCCAAGGCACCTCCGGCGTGTTCTTCTTCAGCAAAACCATATAGATTAGCCGCATAACCAATCTGGGTTTTGACTTCTTTCTTACAATAACCAAAATAATTATCAGCCAGCAAGGTAATGATAACGCCTGATCCATCTCTGGCAGTTAATTTAAATGCCTGGCCATTATTGTATAATTCGTCTGATTCCTGCCAGCACATACCTTCTGCACGTTGCCGTTCACTGGCATCATCCCAGTGCGGTAAGCCCACTTGTTTTTTTGTGAGTTTAACCAGGTGGGGGGCTAGAATCACACAGCCACTGTGTCCGGTCCAATGTTCTACATCTAACGCAGCATCAAATTCGGGTAAAGCCGGATTGCCACCATTGCCAAAAATACTTTCGACAAAATCCAGATTGCTGACTAAGGTACCGGGGGCAAAAAACCGGATCTCCATACTCTTTTGTTTGGTAATTCCGGGTATTTCAGGACAGACCGTGGGTCTTAACAGTAAAGATGTAAACATGTATGCAGCTAATTCCTGGTTTTGTGTATACGGAATCAGCATCATGTCTTGAGGTGGGTTGAACGCTTGTTCTAACATGAAAGCGAATGCTTTCTTAGGTACTTCTTTTTTATCACCGGGTACAGGCAGCCCCCCTGCCACAATATGAAAGGAACCTTCTGTGGTTCTACGATCAGTCGCAGGATTATGAAGCACGCCTTGTTTAATTCGAAAACTGGATACACAGTCTGAATAAAATTCATCCTTGCCCATAGGCAGGGATAATTCTCTGGCAATACCATGTCTGTCCAGTTCAAACGTTTGAGTGGGTAATGACGGAATCGTATCGAGATTCAGGTCTGCTAAATAACGCTGAATAAAATCCTGAATTCTTTGGTCGGCGGGATAATGATGAGAAACCAGTTGTCTGCTTTTTTCTACAAAACTACGCAACATATCCTCTGCTGTCGACATAGATTGAACGGACTCACCTTGTAGATGAATGGGTTGCCCAGAAGATGCCAATTTAAGCGCAATGTATAAATTTAAATTCCGTTGCAGTAAAGCTGAATCCTGTTCTGAACTAAACAACCCTAGGGTTTTAGATACATCCACCATTAATCACCAGTTTAAACATGGAAAAACAATTCAAGGAACACTTAAGATTCTAGCACATGCACTTAATATACATTAACAACAGGAGTATTATCCCTTGCCCCATCAAACTGTATTCCTTATATTCTGTGAGCCTGAACCCGGTTTTAAAAGCTCGTTAAACCACAACAATTACAGATTCAATATACTGTTTTATATGGTATTTTAACGATTTTGTAAAATCTTAGTAACTTTAACATCCAATTAATGTTCACCGATACAATATCATTGTATACAGAGTTTGTAACTTGTAACCACACAAACACATTAAAAAAAACAATATGTTATGTTAAAAAATGTTTGTAGTTTGTAACTACTCTCACAACACCCTCACACCTTACTTTGTAACATAAAAAATC
>JAPYOW010000057.1:0-5965 GCA_029937975.1 Methylococcaceae bacterium
GGGAAGCCGGTATTGGTGGCAACTATAAATTTGATAATGGGTTTAGCTTTGATGCTGTCCTCAGTACTGGTCTGGATATAGACAGTACCGGCAGTAAAGCTTTTGATATCCGTAACGGCCGTGGCAAAGTGTCCAAACAAAAAGCCAATGACCCTATTATTGCATTCAGAGGCAAATACACCGGTATTCCGGGTCTGGAGTTAGCGGCAACAATTCTCCACCAAACCGATTTAGGACAAAGTGACAATCCAACAAACGGTTCTGTTGATGTAGGCTCAGGTACCTTATATGAAACACATGCAATCTATAGTCGTGCAATAGGCCCGGGTACCTTTACAGGTAAAGCCCTGTATAGCCGTTGGGAAATTGACGTTGACGATGCTCTTCACCAAGGAGCAGAAACACAATACGGCTGGTATCTTGAGCCTAGCTATCGATTGCCCACCACAGCAGGTGATGTCGGTGTTTATGGCCGTTACCAAAAACTGGATTACTACTCAGGCACTGAAAAGAACTACGATATCTTTGAAGCAGGTGCCAATTGGTGGGTTCATGAAAACGTGGTGTTAAAAGCCAATTGGATTTATAAAGCGGATACGCTAAGCTCTAATAATGATGAACGCGGCTTTGATGTAGGCCTGGGTTACCAGTTTTAATCGCTAACTTTTCCCCGCTGTAATGGAAAAGTCTCTAAAATAAGGCTATCAACTCAGCGCATGTGATGCGAAGAGTATCGGCTGTTGATTTATCAGCACAGGTCAATACATCCCTGTAAGCGCTGAAACATTCTGTTTCAGCCAATTTGATAACCCAACAGCCGACACCTTTTACAACAGCACCGAGCCTAGTCAAAAAACTTTATCCAGCCGTGACAGCATAAAACATGTTATTTACCAGATCAGAAACCCTACTTTTTGCTCTACTTCTCAGTATCATGTCTTCAGTGCAGGCGGTTGAATATCAAAGCACCGATGATTTCCTATTACAACGCTTTGCAGGTCAGGTACCTCAGCCACAGCTGCTGTGGATCAACAAAAAAAATCAACAGATTGCAGCCGATATCCTGCAACATAAAGTCAGTTTTTTACGCATTCGTTATTGGAAAAATAAGCAACAATCTGTCTGGATCCTTAATGAAATTGGTAAAGTAAAACCCATCACTACGGCTGTCGTTATCATCAAGCAGAAAATTGCTCTGTTAAAAGTTCTCGCCTTTCGGGAAAGTCGGGGTTGGGAAGTTAAACATGATTTTTTTACGGATCAATTTAAACAGAACACTCTGGATAGTCATTTAAAGCTGACACAAGCTATTGATGGTATTTCAGGAGCCACACTCTCTGTGCGCGCACTCACAAAAACAGCACGTCTTGCCTTATTTTTTGATAGTCTGGTCGCCAATGAAAAATAACAAACATAGCCTCTGGCGCTTCATCTATAAACTCCATCGTTATATCGGACTGACTTCCTCGCTGGTTTTAATTATGCTGGCCGTCACCGGCATTGCATTAAATCATACCGCTGAATTACAGCTGGACCAGCGCACCATCAAATCCACCGCCATTCTTGACTGGTATGGGATTAAATCCCCTGACAAACTGCGTTCTTTTGCGACACGCAACCATTGGCTCACCCAAATGGGTCAGAAAATCTATTTTGACCAACACGTCTTCCTTGAAAACCAATCCCCCTTATTAGGCGTTGTAGAAACAGAGCAATTTATTGTTATCGCTTTTTACAATTCACTACAGCTTTTAACACATTCTGGCGAACTGATTGAAAAGATCCCCTTTGCCGCCATAGAACATATCGGCAGCGGTCTACAGCAATCCATCGTCATACAATCCAGCCAAGGCTATACCTCTAGCAATGACGGCCTGCTCTCTTGGCAACCTTATCTAGATAAACCGGTCACATGGTCCACAAGCCAAGCTACACCTGAAATACTTGCAACCCCACTGCAACAAAGTTTTGTTCGCTCTATTTTACCGGTGGAACGCGTTATACTTGATCTGCATAGTGGTCGTCTTTTTGGTACATTCGGTGTTATTATTGTAGACATCAGTGGCATTTTTTTACTTATTCTGGCAATCAGTGGCTGTGCAATCTGGCTTAAACATAAACTAAGGTCATTCCGTCACGCACGACGCACCTATCGACAACGCTAACAACACAGTCTGACTCAGCGAGCCACCCATACCGCTTTCATTTACCTAAAAATCACCCCATGACTTATCATCGTCCCGTTGTATTATCTTTTTCTGGACACGACCCCAGTGGCGGAGCAGGTATCCAAGCTGATATTGAAACCTTAATCAGCCACCAGTGTCATGCTTGCAGTGTCATCACTGCGCTCACGGAACAAGATAGTAGTAATGTTAAAAAACTCATTCCACAGCAAGCCCAGGATGTGATTGATCAGGCCAATACCCTGTTAAATGATTTTCCTGTGAAGGCCATTAAAATTGGCTTGATCGGTCATCATGAAACGGCCTCCGCCATTCATTCTATTTTACTAGAGCATCCTCATATCCCTGTTATTTTAGACCCTGTGCTTGCAGCGGGCGGTGGCACACTTCTGGCTGATGAACAATTGCTGCAATGTATTACCGAACAACTGTTGCCCTGCACCACGGTGTTAACACCCAACAGTGAAGAAGCGCGCATTTTGGCGCAGCAAAATAACCTGGCCGATTGTGGAAAAATATTACTGGATAAAGGCTGTGACATGGTACTTATTACGGGAACACATGAACAGTCTGATTTAGTCAAAAATCAGTGTTTCCAGCAAAATGGCAACACAGAAACATTCAACTGGGAACGATTAGCAAACAATTATCATGGCTCCGGTTGCACACTTGCCACTGCCATTGCCGCTTTAATAGCTCACGGTCTGGATCCTTTTACAGCCATTTCAGAAGCCCAGGAATATACCTGGAATGCATTGCAGGCAGCTTATCACCCTGGCAAGGGACAATATAACCCTGATCGCTTGTTCTGGAAGGAAACCGTTGAATGAAATTTCCTACTCGTGGTTTATATGCCATTACCCAAACCGAAGGCAAAAGCGCGGAAACTATTCTGCAAGAAGTGAGTTCTGCTATTCAAGGAGGCGTGCATGTTATTCAGTATAGAAACAAGCAAAATACTGATGTCTTTACTTTAGCCAAGGCACTACAGTCCCTTTGCAATCGCCATAAAATTCCTTTCATTATTAATGATGATGTAGAACTAGCGGCCAGCGTAAAGGCCGATGGTGTACATCTAGGCCAACATGATGGCAGCATTGCCTGGGCCAGAAAACAGTTAGGCGCTAAAGCCATTATCGGCCAATCCTGTTACGATGATGTTGAGCTTGCAAAAAAAGCGCAATCCGAAGGTGCTGATTATGTTGCTTTTGGACGTTTTTTTCCTTCTAATTCAAAGCCACTAGCATTGCCCGCTCACCAAGAAACCTTGCTGTTGGCTAAAAAAACAATACAGGTCCCGATCGTGGCTATTGGTGGAATTCTGCCAGAAAATGGTCAAGCATTATTGGCCAGTGGCGCCGATGTATTAGCGGTTATCGGGGGTATTTTTGATCATGACCCCGCATCATCGGCTCGCCATTATCAAAAACTTTTTGTGTCCTCACCCACTCAGTAAACATGCTTAAAAGTCGTCGAAAATTCATCAAAGCACTGCTTTCTATTAGCGTCTATGGTTTAACCATGGCAGGAAGTATCCTGCAATCCACAATGGCTCAAACTCCATGGCTAAAAGAAAACTTTAGTGCCGGATCTTTCGACCAAACTATGCGCCGTCTATTTGGTGCAGGCGACATCATAGACAGTAACAAGATCAAAATAAGCCGTTTACCCCGGGTCGCAGAAAATGGTGCCATGGTGCCGATAACCATAAGTAGTACGCTGGAGCATGTAGAAAAAATTTCTATTTTGGTAGAGCAAAACTCCTCGCCTCTTTCTGCCGAATTTTTTCTGTCACCCGCACTCGCTGTGCATGTTTCTGCCAGACTGAAAATGGCCAAAACCAGCAACGTTGTCATCATTGTACAATCCGCAGGTAAATACTACCGCACATCCAGATTGGTCAAAGTCACTACGGGAGGTTGCGGAGCTTAATATGTCCAGTATCAAAATCAGAACAAAACGTCGCGATGGCCACACCCAGATTCGACTGTTGATTACGCATCCTATGGCTAATGGACGCGGTAAAGACAAACTGGGAAAAGCTATTCCAGCCAAGCACATTACGCTGCTTTCCATTACTCATAATGACCTGCAAATACTGACGGCCCATCTATCAGCTAGTGTTTCAAAAAACCCTTATTTTGATTTCTTGCTGAAAGAGGGTAATCAGGGCGATACAATCAGCGTTAGCTGGACAGATAATTTGGGTGAAACTGATTCTGCTACTTATATAGTCAAATAATGATTTCTTCTCAGCCTAGTTGTACTGATATTTTTGAACAGGGCCTGATGCCTGTTAAACAAGCACTAAAACAAATTTTAGCGGCAACCCCAACGCTGGCCGAGTACCAGCTGATCAATATTGAATATGCCAAAGGACGCACACTGGCGCAAGCCATCGTCGCCCCTTTTAATGTTCCCCGCCATAATAATTCAGCGGTAGATGGCTATGGCTGTCATGCGACTGATATTCCCGTAGACGGAATTGCTACATTAACCATCGTTGACATTGCTTATGCGGGAAAACCCTGTGTCACCCACATTGAATCAGGCCAATGTGTGCGTATCATGACGGGTGCCATCATCCCGGAAAACCTGGATGTGGTTATCATGCAGGAACATGTCGAAGTAACGGATAATATCATTTCGATAGATCACCGACACCAGCAAGGTCAAAATATTCGTTTAGCGGGTGAGGATATCCAGCAACACGAAACAGTTTTACAGCCCGGACAGTTTATTACCCCGGCAGATATCGGACTGCTGGCTTCTCTGGGATTTGCTGAAATCAAAGTCCGACGCAAATTAAAAATTGCCATCGCTTCCACGGGTAATGAAGTTATCAGCATTGGAGACACTCATTCCAGGCAAAAAATATATGATAGTAACCGATACATCCTTTACGCTGCTTTGCAGCGTCCCGACATTGAAATCATCAATCTCGGCATTCTGGAAGATGAGCCAGAAGCCTTATTAAAGCAGTTTAAACAAAGCAGTCTCTATGCAGACATCATCATCTCATCGGGAGGCGTTTCAGTCGGCGATGCTGATTACACTAAAACAGCACTTAAACAGTCAGGCAATGTGGATTTCTGGAAGATTGCCATCAAACCGGGCCGTCCCCTGGCTTTTGGCACAATAGGTCAAAGCCTATTTTTTGGTTTACCGGGAAACCCTGTGGCAGTCATGGTCACTTTTTACCAATTTGTACTACCCGCGATAGAGCAGATGCTCGGCATTAAAAACAAAGCCATCAATCCCCAAATGCAACTTAAGACCACAGAAAACATACGAAAAAAACCAGGTCGCACAGAAGTTGTACGGGGCATAATGCATCAGGATGATGCCGGTGTATGGCAAGTTAAAACCACAGGAAAACAGGGCTCTGGCATACTCCGCTCAATGAGCTTAGCTAACGCATTTATTATTCTTGAACATGAGCGATCAAGCGTAAAAGCCGGAGAAATGGTCACCGTTCAGCCTTTTTCGGGTTTGTTTTAATCTACCCGCTACCCGGCATGGGTCATTGTTATACGGATGCCCACTGGCTCAATCTTGCTGTTGATTCTTAAGCGCTTCCCGGCAGATACTTTTTTTGAGATCTTTAACTGCTTAAATACCCCCGCTATCTACATCCCGCCGAAGCTTTAACAGGGTTTTCAAAGCCCGGCAGATAAACCTTGCCATGCTTCATATTATCGCAGCAGCAGCTCCTCGCGAAACCGGAACAATAACCTGACAGTGGGGTTTGCTGTATCACTCTGCAATATTTCAGAAAC
>JAPYOW010000057.1:6065-12729 GCA_029937975.1 Methylococcaceae bacterium
GGAACAATAACCTGACAGTGGGGTTTGCTGTATCACTCTGCAATATTTCAGAAACTATGGCTTTTGCAGATAAGTGCTTCTGTAAACTCAGCGCCCTGACTTCTCTGTCTTCTGACAGTAGAGTGACAAACCTTTCAGTACAAAATCAACATCAATAATGCAGTCCACTTTGAGGTAAGCTGCCAATAAGTGAGCATCCCCGCCTGTCAACACCCCTATTTGACTATGGCAAAGTTCCTTCATGGTTTTTTCTATCAACCCTGCAGCAGCATATAAAGTACCCGAATAAATAGCGGATTCAGTCGTCCGGGAAAGTGCGGCTGAGTAGTGCTCTGCGTTCAATGTCAATGCTGCTGTGTTCTGATACAACGCTTGTTTCATGAGCTGTATGCCAGGACTAATCAAACCACCTAGGTGCTGCCCCTGGTGGTTTATACAGTCAATGGTTATCGCAGTGCCACAATCAACAACCGCACTATTGCCGGGATAGTAATGCTGTAAGGCTATTAAGTTAAGCCACCGATCAATCCCTAATTTCTCGGGTTCTGTATAAGCATTGCTTAAGGAAAAGGCTTGTGCCGAGGTCTGGGCGATGACCACCTTGATATCAGGCCAGAGTCTTTGAGCGATAGCAATAACCTGGTGTTCTATTGGTTTTGCACTCACAGAGGAGATTGCCAAAGTCACTGGCGCTGATAAAGCATGCCATTGTTGTTCAAGCGTATGGGAAAACTCAGGTTTTTTGTGTTCAATGGCGGTGCCTGATGTCACCTCCCCCTGTTCGTCAAGCCCCCATTTAAGACGGGTATTGCCAATATCTACCAATAAAATCATGAGCCGCGAAAACTCACATCACCTGAGGAAAATTTTTTGACCTGTCCGTGTTTATCAGCCAACAACAACAATCCATTATCATCTATTCCCTGAATGACGCCATTAAATACTTTCTTGCCCTGATAAATATCCACAACCTTCCCTTGCATACAATCAAATTCCCGCCATTCCTCGACATAGTGAGCAAAGTTCTCTTGTTCAAAATTGGCAATAACAGGCATCAGTTGATTTAACAGCATGGCAGCACATTGATTTCTTATCGTAGAGGCATTGGCAGCCAAAATAGAATTCACATCGACCCAGTCCTGAGTAATGGCTCTTGCTTTATGTTCAGGAACATAAAAATTTAAACCTAAACCAATCACGGCAGTACAAGGGCCATCCGACTCCCCCGATAGTTCGATTAAAATCCCCGCCAGTTTTTTGTGCTGCCAGTAAATATCATTCGGCCACTTTAAGCCAACATCTTTAATCCCACACGCGTTTAAAGCACGAATAATGGCCACGCCTACCGCCAGACTTAAGCCGGAAATGGAGTTCGGTCCATTTTGAAAACGCCATAATATGGAAAGATAAATATTACTCCCAAAAGGAGAAACCCACTCTCGTCCTCTACGTCCTTTCCCGGCAGATTGGTATTCTGCAAAACAAACGATTCCATTTTCCTGAGTTTGCCGGGCTTTATCCACCAGATAACGATTCGTTGAATCTAACACATCATGTATTTCCAGCTCTGTTATTAAACGGCTAGCATTCATCGTCAAGTCCTTTGCGATTTCATATTTGTCCAAACATTGAATCGCCGGGCTTAATCGATAACCTTTTCCGCTAATAGCCGTAAACTCCAACCCCATTTCTGACAGTTTTTTTAATTGCTTAAAAATAGCAGCACGACTAATGCCTAATTTCGCAGCTATTTCGGTACCCGAATGAAACTCGGCATCCGCTAAAATGCTGATAATTGCTTTCTGTTTAGGAGAAAAAATCACAACAGACTTCTTTTTTGTTCTCGAATTTGCTGCATTTGCCTTTTTACAACATGTTTAATTAATACTTCACGATCTTGTTCTTGCAAGTTAACATAATCGATACCTATCTGAAAAGGCAGGGCAATATCACCCCCGCCCACTGCTTTACAGTAAATGACTTTTCCATAGATCACTATGCCAACGAGACAAGAGGTTAACAATAATTTAATTTCAAGAAACTGACCTGTCTCAATCACAGCATCACTCTCAAATGCCAAACCCGAAGCACTGATATTTGCTTTACGCATATTGCGATCTGTAAAATCATTACCCTGTTTCATCACGGCTTGTGCCAAAAAACTGATTTTAGATTCCATTAGTTTCAGATATTCTGCTATTTCCGGTTCTTTTCTTTCCACTCGATTCATCATGAGCCGACTTTTCTGGTCCAGTATATCAAGTGCTGTGACTAGGGAATAACTACTTTAAGTCATCCGTTCGTGGACTCCTTGTAGCAATTGCCCCTTCATCCACTATTTTATAAAACAGATGAACCGTATCATCAATACGAAAAAAATCTCTTCTATCACCCGTCCTTGATTTTTTTGAAGGTTCCACGCGGTTTGTCCCTGTTTTATTATTCAAATTTTCGTGCTACTACATCAGTCTGAAGCAAACTGTCTATCTTATCAAGACTGCCCGCTAAATCATCTGATTTAAACCCTATCCTCGGATTCTGCTGAGTAATAATGATTTCTACCCGTCTATTTTTTGCTCTATTCTCAGCCGTATCATTAGCCACCAAAGGTTTAGTGTCAGCAAACCCTTCAACTACGATTCTATTCGGGTTTGTACCTTTTCTAGCCAGCATAAAATGAGCAACCGTAACAGCTCTGGAAGCCGATAATTCCCAATTAGAGCGAAACCAGTCCGTTGCAATAGGCATGTTATCGGTATGCCCGGCAACATGCACGATACCAATTTCAACTAAATTGATTCTAGTTTATGTATAAAAAAATCTGTTAAAAATCATGATTAATCAGTCTAAGTCGTATAATACTTCTTGTCTTCTTTAGCATCCACCCCCTACCATGAAGCATCCAGAATTCCCGATAACTGACAATCTTATCTATCTGAACCATGCAGCTGTTGCTCCTTGGCCGGTAAGAACCTCACAGGCTGTTAAAGCTTTTGCCGAACAAAACAGCGCTTTCGGCTCACATTACTACCTGAACTGGTTACAAAAAGAAAAGGAGTTACGACAGCAATTAACAACCTTACTCAATGCGCCTTCAGTTAATGATATTGCCCTGGTTAAAAACACCTCCGAAGCGCTTTCTTTTGTAGCTTATGGCTTAACCTGGAATCAAGGCGATAATATCGTCAGCAGTCAGGAAGAATTCCCTTCCAATCGCATCCCATGGCAATCATTATCCAATCAGGGCGTTGAATTCAGAGAAGCTGATTTATTATCAAAACCTGAGGCTGAAGATGCATTATTTGCCTTAGTGGATGCAAATACCCGGTTATTAACCATTAGTTCAATTCAATTTGCTTCCGGACGGCGTATGGATTTAGAAAAAATCGGCCAGTTTTGTAAAGATAACAACATTTTATTCTGCATCGACGCCATACAAAGCCTAGGTGCTGTTGAGTTTGATGTACAAGCATACCAAGCTGATTTTGTCATGGCAGATGGTCATAAGTGGATGTTTGGCCCAGAAGGTTTAGGCGTTTTTTATACCAACCCGGATTCCCGCGCAGCACTAAAACTCACCCAATACGGCTGGCATATGATGGCCAATATCCATAATTATGAAAACCAGCCTTGGGATATTCACCCGCACGCACAGCGTTTTGAATGTGGCAGCCCTAATATGTTAGGCATTCATGCCTGGTCTGCCAGTCTTTCTTTATTGCTAGAAATAGGGATGGACAAAATTGAAGCAGCAGTGCTTGAAAATGCAATGTATTTAATGGATCTTATTGACGCTCACAAGCAACTCAGTTTGTTAACAACTCGACAAGCTCTTCATCCCTCCGGCATTGTCCTTTTCAAACACAACACAATTACCAATAATCAACTTTACACGCATTTACAAAAAAACAATGTAGTTTGTGCTTTAAGGGGAGGAGGGATTCGCTTTTCCCCCCATTTTTATCACTCTAAAGACGAATTGGATCGCGCCATTGCTACTATTGATTTAATAGACAAATCGATAGGCCCCCGGTGATATTGAGCGGAATTGAGTAAATTTAAAACCGCTAGAAAGAACGGCAGTCCACGCGACAAAGCATAAGCCGCCCTTTGATTGCTAGCATACTCGCAGCTGTCATTACCGCGCAGTCATGTCTTAATTGCATTATGGAACAGCCAGACAATCGCGATAAGCAAGGTAAATGTATGGCTTTCTTTACCGGGCGTGCCACTCCACGTTAAAAAAACAAAGCCATGCATTCAAACTAAGTGATTGATTAATATCGAGTAATCTGATAAGCTGGCGCAATCATTAAATCCCAAAAATACACTCAATTTAATTACATGCTCTTATTATCCAAAAAACAAGATTGGCTAGGTAACATCCGGGGTGATGTGCTCGCCGGTACTGTTGTCGCTTTAGCCCTTATACCTGAAGCTATCGCTTTCTCTATTATTGCAGGTGTCGATCCCAAAGTCGGTTTATACGCTTCTTTCTGTATTGCTGTTATTACCGCTATCATTGGTGGACGACCTGGCATGATTTCAGCAGCAACGGGTGCCATGGCATTATTAATGGTTACCTTGGTCAAAGATCATGGCTTAGAGTATTTACTCGCCGCTACCCTGGTAACGGGAGTACTACAAGTTATTTTTGGTTATTTAAAATTAGGCAGCTTGATGAGTTTCATCTCACGCTCTGTCGTGACCGGTTTTGTTAATGCCTTAGCCATCCTGATTTTTATGGCACAACTGCCAGAGCTAACCAATGTAACATGGCATGTTTACGCCATGACAGCAGCAGGTTTAGGATTTATATATCTGTTTCCCCTGCTGCCATTCATAGGAAAAATACTCCCTTCACCTTTAATTTGCATTATTGTGTTAACCGCAGCCTGCATGTATCTACAGCTGGACATTCGTACCGTCGGCGACATGGGTGAGCTACCCGACACCCTACCGATTTTTCTTTGGCCCGATGTTCCGCTGACACTGGAAACATTGTTCATCGTGCTCCCCTATTCAGTCCCTCTCGCCATTGTTGGCATACTGGAATCATTAATGACGGCGACCATTATTGATGACTTAACCGATACCAGCAGTGATAAAAACCGGGAATGTAAAGCTCAGGGGATTGCCAATTTTGGCGCAGGACTCATGGGCGGCATGGCCGGGTGTGCGATGATTGGGCAATCGGTCATCAATATCAAATCTGGAGGGCGTGGTCGCCTATCCACTCTGGTTGCTGGCTGTTTTTTATTGATTATGGTGGTGTTTTTAGATAGCTGGATCAAACAAATCCCCATGGCGGCTCTTGTTGCAGTCATGATTATGGTTTCTATCGGCACTTTCAGTTGGGAATCAATTATAAATTTAAAACAACACCCTTTATCAGCCAATATTATCATGGCATCAACGGTCATTGTGGTGGTCTGGAGTCATAATTTAGCGCTCGGTGTATTTGTAGGCGTATTACTGGGCTCATTGTTTTTTGCCAATAAGATCAGCCACTTTATGTACATAAACAAGGATTTTAATGCAAAAACCGAAACCCGGATTTATGAAGTTCACGGACAGGTTTTCTTTAACTCTGCGGATCGCTTTGTAGCTAATTTTGATTTTAAAGAAGCAGTTGATAAGGTCATTATCGATTTAACCCATGCCCATTTCTGGGATCTCTCCGCTGTTTCCGCATTGGATAAAGTCGTTATCAAGTTTCGACGAGATGGCGCAGATGTCGAACTCATTGGATTAAACGAAGCCAGCGCGACAATTATTGACCGGTTCGGCATACATGATGATCCAGAAGAAATTGAAAAAGTAATGGGAGGTCACTAATGAGTAGTACTGAAGTAACAAATGAACATGCCAAACAAGTTGTCGCTTGTATAGATGGCACTATGCTCACGGAGTCAGTTTGTGACTATTCCGCCTGGGTTGCAAATAAATTAACAGCCCCTTTAAAACTGTTACATACCATCAATCACCATCATGAAACCCCAATAACTTCTGACTTATCAGGAAACATTGGCTTCGGCAGTCAAGAGCATTTACAAGAACAAATCACCCTGCTTGAACAAGAACAAAGTAAACTCAAGTTACAGCAAGGGAAATTAATGCTGGAAGCGGCAAAAGAATGCGTAGCAAAAAAAGGTATCGTAGCACCCATTTGTTCCCAACGACATGGCGATTTAATTGAATCTTTAATTGTCTTAGAAGATGAAATCCGTGTTTTAGTTCTGGGATTGAAAGGACAGGTTCATGAAAATAAACCTCATCAAATAGGGGCTAAATTAGAAGCTATCATTCGCTCTTTACATCGCCCCATTTTGATTGTTAATGATACGTTTAAAACACCTGAACGTTTTATGATTGCCTATGATGGTAGTCAAGCCGCCAACAAAGCCGTTGAAATGGTAGCGAACAGCCCTCTTTTTAAAAACCTCAGTTGTCATCTGGTGTGTGTTAATAACAATGAAAAGACTGCTGTGGAACAATTGGAACAAGCCTCTAATACTTTAAAATCAATCAGCGGACTGGATTTAACAACCAGCCGATTAAAAGGAAAAGTTGACCTGGAATTATGTAATTATCAACAACAACATGATATTGACCTGACCATTATGGGGGCCTTTAGTCATACCCGCATACATGACATGTTACT
>JAPYOW010000058.1:0-4445 GCA_029937975.1 Methylococcaceae bacterium
GCATTAGCATGCAATTGACACATACAGAATTTCCAAGTTAACTCTCATTAAGATACACATTTCATGGTATTCTATATGGTTACAATTATTTTTGTAGTGCCGTAGGGAGGTTTCTTCAGCTGAAGGGACAATCCGTAAAAATAATTGGGTAAGTTTAATGATCAATTTTAATTTTTTTGGAGATATACATGAGCGAAAGAATCGTAATGCGTACAGGTGAATCCTTAGTTGCCGGAGGACCTCCTGGCACAGCTGCTGAACCTGAAATTGTTATTGGTGAATTGGACGGGCCTGTAGGCACGGCAATCGCAACCTTAACCGGTGACCAGGCAAAAGGCCATTCAAAAGTCTTTGCTATTTTAAATACCGACATACAAGTACGTCCAGTGACGCTGATGGTCAGCAAAGTTACTGTTACCAACTCGCGTTATACCAATATCTTAATGGGAACCGTACAGGCTGCTATTGCAAATGGTGTTCTGGATGCCGTTCGTGCCGGTGATATCCCAAAAGAAAAAGCTAATGACCTGGGCATTATTTGTTCCGTTTGGTTAAACCCCAGCGTAGCTACTGATGATAATTTAGATCACCAGATTTTATTTGATATCCATCGTAAAGCAACCGCTCAGGCTATCCATAAAGCTATGACTAATACCCCGGATATTGACTGGTTATTGGAAAATCAAGATTCCATCACCCATAAATATTTTCAAATGGGATTAGACGGAAAAATCTAAGTCCTCTGGGTATCGCCCTGACCAGCTCTGGTCAGGGCGATATTACCCTGTATCTTGAGATACACCTGCACAACAATTGCGCTACAAAAAAGCCTATCCCATCTTACGTGCGCGTACATTACGCCCTTTTACCTTACCTTCGGCAAAATAATCCAGCACCGAACGTAATGCTTCACGTTCTATGGCAAAATAACTCACAATATCAAAAATATCAATTTTACCAATCTGAGAACCCGATAAGCCGGCATCGCCTGTTAAGGCACCCAGAATATCGCCAGGTCGGATTTTCGCTTTTCGCCCTGCATCCAGTTGAATGGTCACCATAGGGGCTTGCAAGGTAAATTGAGCATCTCGCTTTAAAGCAGATATCTTGCCAAAAGTACCCGGCTGGTTTTGAAAAGATTCAACCCCCTCCACACGTAACTTTTCAGATGCTGTAAAAATGCTCAGGGCAATACCTTTCTCACCCGCTCTCCCGGTCCGCCCGATACGATGCACATAAATCTCAGGATCATGGGGTAATTCAAAATTTATCACCGCTTCTAGTGATTTGATATCCAGCCCACGGGCAGCAACATCTGTAGCCACCAGAACTGAACAACTGTGATTGGCAAAGCGCAGTAGAATCTGATCACGCTCACGCTGCTCTAAATCACCATGCAAGGCTAAAGCCTGGATTTTCTGTTTACGCAGACATATAGCGACTTCATCGCACTGCAGTTTAGTATGACAAAAAACCAGCGTGGTTTTAGGCTGGTAATGCTCAAACAGTGCTAATAAGCCATCCTGGCGCTTATCTTTACTGCACTGATAAAACACTTGCTCGATCACTTCTGCCTGATGAGCGGATTCAACCGTCACGGTGACTGGCTGGCGTTGAATGCTTCGACTCATTTTCTCAATCGTGTCAGGATAGGTTGCAGAAAACAGTAGCGTTTGACGCTGCGACGGTGTACTGGCAATTATACTATTAATTTCTGCCGAAAAGCCCATATCCAGCATCCTATCGGCTTCATCCAGAACCAATACCTCCAAACCTTGAAGATCCAGCGTTTGTTTGCCCAAATGATCCTGAATACGTCCCGGCGTACCTACTACAATATGCGCACCATACTCCAAAGAACTTTTTTGTGGCCAGAAGGGTTTTCCTCCCGTTAGCATTACCACTTTAATATTGGGAATGCCTCTGGCCAATTTACGCAATTCTTTGCCAACTTGATCCGCCAACTCTCTGGTCGGACACAAAATCATGGCTTGTACCCCAAAAAACCGTGGATTTATTTTGTTCAGCAAACCCAAACCAAAAGTCGCTGTTTTACCACTGCCTGTTTTGGCTTTAGCGATCAGGTCTTTACCTGCTAACACATGGGGCAGGCCCTGCGCCTGAATAGCCGTCATCTTCAGATAACCGAGTGATTCCAGATTAGCAATTAATGCAGGGGAAAGGGGTAAAGTGGAGAAACTATCGCCAGCCATAATCAAATACCATCACATAAAACGTGTAGATCATACCAGAAATGATACTTTTTAGCCTTAGAACCTGTTCCAGAACGACCAGTTTGGTTGATATTAAACTGTTAACAGCGATTTCTGAGTATATGCGCACCCAACTCACTGCAACCTGACAGCACCCTAGAGCAATCTCTAGAAACTCATATTTTCGGGAGCAACGCGTATAACTTCTTCAGATAGACCTTAATAATGCTTATCACTTTTTCCACTTGAATAATTCTTAAGGTTTTATACCATCCTTGATGGCTTTTTTTTCAGCGACAGAAATTTATTGCTCATTCAGCAACCAACTTAACATTCCATCAATTGCTAACGTCCTATTTGGTTTGAAATTTTGCCTTTCATGATCCGTGTGTTCAGTTAAAACTCCACTAACAAACAAAATCAGCCCCCTGCTCTAAAAGAATAAAACTGCTGTCTTGACCCGAACTTCTCTTATCAGCCACGAACCGACCGATAGCCTCCAGAAAACGTCAGTTAATCACAAACTGTTAATTCAAATTCCAGACTATGCTTTTTCCTGAAGACACAGGATCAGACTTCACTACACCGGCTTCTAATTGGGCAATACATTGTAAAAAGTCTTCAAATAAATGATCTTCTGGGATTAAATTAGGTATAAAACCTAAATTACTGAGCATATCTTTCGGCTGAACCTGAATACCCGTAACTAACACGATAATCCCCCGTTTCTTCAGGGAAATCACTGCATCTTCAAGCGCATAAATACCGGACTGGTCTATATATGGCACGAGCCCCATACGAATAATCACAACGCTGACTTTGGGTAAAGCACTCAGCATTTCCTGAAATTTTGAGGCGAATCCAAAAAAAATAGGGCCATCAAAATGTTCAATGTAAACTTGCTCCCGGACTTTCTCGGAGATAACCGCTTCATCAGGCCAGACTTCATTGCGAGAAAAACTATCCACTGAACCTGTTACTGAATTCTGCTCAACAATATCACTCATTTTTTTCATGAATAATACTGAAGCAAACACCATTCCCACCGCTACAGCCTGTAATAAATCAACAAAAACCGTCATAACCAAGACCACCAGCATAACGATAGAGTCTGTCTTGGGTACATGTAAAATATGTTTGAAGCCTTTATAGTCAATGATCCCTATTCCCACAGTGATCAAAATACCGGCCAGTACCGGTAATGGAATCAATCGCGCATAAGCACCCGCACCCAATAAAACAATCAGCAGTGCAAAACTATGAATGACCCCGGAAAGGCGCGTTTTACCGCCAGAATTAATATTCACCACCGTACGCATAGTCGCACCCGCACCAGGAATACCGCCAATCATAGCAGCCCCTATATTACCGAGACCCTGCCCTATTAATTCTTTATTACTATTATGTTGCGTTTTGGTCATATTATCGGCAACAATTGAAGTTAACAAAGAATCAATCGTGCCCAGTGCCGCTAATGTCAATGCAGGGATAATCAGCAGCATCGGATTGCTCAAATCAATATTGAATATAGTGTCAATTTTTAATGCCGGTAAACCTTCAGGAATATCACCAATGATTTTGACATCCAACTGCATTAGCGTGGAAACAAGCGTCAGTCCAATTAATGCAACCAAAGCACTCGGTATTAACTTGGTCAGTCGTGGAAAAATATAGATCGTTGCAATCGTTGCTAAGGCCAAACCGACTGAGGCAGTATTAATATCATGGATAATTGACGGCAACTCTGAAAATATATGTAGAATTTCCTTGGGTGAGTTATGCCCTAAGAAAGGAAATATTTGCAACACAATGATGATGACACCAATCCCGCTCATAAAGCCAGAAACCACAGGATACGGCATATAGCGGATATATTGGCCTATTTTAAAGACTCCCAGTAAAATCTGGAATACCCCCGCTAACAGGAAAATAGCAACAATAGTACCCATGGCAGCTTCAAGACTGCCGCCATTGGCTTGTATTGCCGTTGAAATAACCACTGCAGAAACCACCGTCATAGGACCGGTTGGACCACTAATTTGTGTCGGAGTCCCACCAAACCAGGCAGCAATCATACCAATCGCGATTGCGCCATAAAGACCGGCAATCGCCCCCATCCCCGATTGCAAACCAAAAGCTAAAGCTAAAGGTAAAGCTACAACACCAGCGGTTAAACCACCAAAAAAATCACCTCTCAGATTAGAGATATTTAGTATTTTCTTATCATTCATA
>JAPYOW010000058.1:4545-10222 GCA_029937975.1 Methylococcaceae bacterium
GCAGAACTACCTTTATCCAGATACTACATATAGAATAATGTAATAACTCTATTCCTGTTTTAACGTATTAGAGAGCTAAACAGGCAGGGGCTGATCTATTGCTTGCCTAGTCGGCAACCACAGTCAGCCCTGCAACAATTGATGGCTGATTTATAAATTGATTTAACTTAAGCCATTAATTGTTCTAACATAAAAAAGGGTGCCGAAAAGACACCCAATAGAAAGCCTTAAATATATTTTTTCAGACTTTCAAATTTCTCTTTTGCTTCAACCAAATGTTCTCTGGCTTGTTCTGCAAAGCCATTTTTAACTTCTGTTCTAGCCTTTTTAAATAAGCGACTAAATTTTAAACGTCTCTTCTCCATTGCCTCAGCACCCGTAATTTCTTTACATTCTCTTAAAGCCATTTTGATGTGTGCCCGAACCTCATTGGGTCCTGCATCTGCATCAATCGCTTTTATGGCTTCATCAGTATGTGCTAACACAGCATTAATACTCTTAGTGGTGGAAGCAGCAGTTGGAGGACCTGCCGCAATAGCAGCTGTAGACATAATACCTAATGAAAATGCTAACGATAAAGCAACAATAAAACTCTTTAATAATGTCATATCCAACCTCAATGTGGTGATTTAAGAAAAGCATGCAACGACATGCTGCAAGCAGTCTAACACGGATTTTGAATAGATTGCACGCAGCTTCTATGCCCCATCCCGGTCAGAAAACAGTATTTTTTACCGTTCTGCCACCGCTTCCCACCTGTACTTAAATTCTGACCAATACTTCCCCACGACCTACTTCAGACATGTCACCTGCATAACGTTGAACCCTGTTAAATGCCTCTGACTCTTCAGCAAACCGGGAACCAAGCGACTTAAACGAAGCAAATAATATCGGCAAAAATGCCAGCGTATGTGATCCACAATCATTAAATGTTGCTGATAACTGGGGTTGATTCCATAACAACAGTGTACCTCTACGCATGGCATAACCCAGATAACGCCCGGTTTGTCCCATCACCGCAATAGTACCCGCGACCATTCTTGAACCACAGTAATCACCGGCATTGCCTTCTATTAATATAGTCCCTCTGCGCATATGGTCTCCGGCACGTTCACCGACATTGCCTTTAACCAGCACCACACCGCCCTTCATGCCTTGTTTATTACCCGGTAAAGCCGCAGCAAGAAAATCACCGCTATTGCCTGTAATCTCCAGATAACCATTTTTCATTTCACAGGCCGCATACAACCCTGCATTCCCTTGTACTTTAATCGTTCCTGACTTCATTTCCTGTGCTAAATAGGCACCGACATCGCCATTAACGGTAATTGTTCCACCGTCTAATTGTTTGCCAATAAAATCCAGTTTGGAAAAACTGCCTTGTATCACCAGATTTTGCGTATCAGAGCCTTTAATACCAAACAAACTATCCACTCTGATTTTTCTTTTGCCATTTTGTAATTCAATGGCTGCGATTTCAGCCATACTTAAACCTTCAAGTTTTTGACAAACCAGAGGAGACATATCGACCCGTTGATCCAGTCGGGTTTTCATCGTTAGTGTTAATGCACTCATGCCATAATCTCCTGCAAATGAAAGTGAAAGGGGCCTAATTTACCGCCATAGTTTCCTGCACTGATGCGTTGAATTCCATTTTCTGTGCCTAAATCACATACAGCTTGAATACCGACACGCATCGCCTTATCAATATCTTCTTTGGTTAAACCATCAATGACAATTTCCATTACTGATTCACAATCAGCGGGTAATTCTGTTTTTGTCATACCTTTTAAAGTAGGGCAAAAGGCATCATTGCTTGAAGCACCCAGGGCGGCATATTTTGAACCTACCTTAGAACCTGAACGCACAACCCCTCCTGGAAATGGCATAATCACATTGGGTATTTTAAGCATTTCTTCAATCGCTGCTTCACAAGCAGCCAACGCTTGTGGTTGCGACTTAGCCAGAACTAGAAAGTTACCCCCTCCCACGGCTTCAACACGTCCGGTTGTTTCTTCGGTTAAAAACTCACCATCCATGACAGGTATGCGCCAATAACGTTTTCCAGCAATTTTCTTGGATACTTGAAAGCCATCCCCAAAATAACGCAGGTTTTTACCTAAGGGAATCTGTACGCCCTCATCAATACCGGCAAATAAAGCAGAGGTCGGTGAAGTCAAAACACATTGCCCTGCCCTGGTTTCCAATTGCTTCGCCAGACCTTTACCGCCCATGGCAAATATAAGCACAGACACACCCGGTCGACCATCCGGTGTTTCTGAGGGTAATAAAGTACGTTCTATGCCTGCTTCACAACCACAAGCAATGACTGAAGTGGCAAAGCCCGTCATGGCTTGCGCCGAAATCATCGCCCATTTTTCATTCTGTGCTGTGATAATAACGCGTGTAGCTTTCATCCCAAAGGCTTCGGCAAAAGTCGCATCAATTGTTACGCCATTGATAATCATACTTTTTCTCCCACGGTTGGATGCACCGTTATACTACCGCGCCCATCTTCCGTCATTTCATCATCACTGATAGTAAAGTTACCCAATTTCATGGTCATGAATCGATCAAAGTATTTCTTCAAATCTTTTTCAATCGATTTATCGTATTCAGGTCTGACAACATGCGTAGTCCCCCAGACCACATTGACCACCTCGCCATCCTTAACAACTAACTCACCGTCTTTAAAAACATAATCCGGTTTTTCAAACATTTTTTCCCGGTTTTCATTTTCCGTGTAAACCGTAATATCAGCATAATCCCCTTTACCTAATGCCCCCCGATTGACTAAACCGGTAATTTTGGCAGCACCGGCACGGGTAAGAACAGCAATTTCCTGCATGGAATACTCACGATCAATGGAACCTAGAGTAGTCATTTTTTGCGCTTCAGGATGAATAGTAGCTAACATATCATTACGGAAACTTTTGTCCATTAACAAACGAATCAAATGCGGATAGGAAGTAAACGGTGCGCCATTAGGATGATCAGTGGTTAAGAAAATTCGCCAAGGGTCTTTGACTAATAAAAATATTTCCAGTCCAATAGCCCATTGCAGCGCATTAACAAAATTCTTATCGCGATATTTAAAAGGCACTAAACCACAACCGGCATCACATTCAATATCCATGCACACCCATTTATTGGGGCTGGAAAAACCATGGTTCGCATATTGGCGTTGATTATCCCCCGACGCCGTGACTGTCTGCCCAAACATAATTTGCCCAACATCCACTGAGATATTCTGGTTTTTGTTAATGGCTTCGGCCAGTTCAGCACCGCCCGATGAAAATTTAAAATCGCCTTCTGTACCGTAGCTATGGAACTGAACATGAGTCAGATGCATAGGCAGGCCTTCAACCCCCACGATTGAGTCCAGCGTGGTTTGAATATTACCGGGGACTCCCAAATTACTGCCATGTACATGTAATGGATGCGAAATGCCTAATTCTTTGATCGCTGTCGCCAAAGATTTTAATATCGCTCTAGGTGTAACATTGTAATGGCTGTTTTTCTCATCTAAATCCAGTTGTCGTTGATTAAATTTGAAAGCACTAATGCCCCCCGGGTTCACCACTTTAATCCCGACACCCTGTGCCGCACGGATAGTCCAGGCCACATAATCGTTAATGGCTTGTTGATCCTTGTTAGCTGTCATCATGCGCAAAAAGAAATCATCACTCCCCAGCATCACGTAACCGCCTTTATCCAGCATGGGGACATCACCCATTTCCATATGCGCTTGTCTGGCATTAACAGGTAAAACGGCCGGTTCAAAGGCTGCGGTATAACCCATTTCTGCATAGCGATAACCGGTAGTAAACGTACTAGGCATGGCATGGCCGGTTCCGGCACGTTTAATATCCGTATGCGCCACGGGATCTATACGGTGATTTTCTGGCATTAGCATTCTGGCAATATTGCCTTTGCCTCCACCAATATGGGTGTGCAAATCAATCGCACCAGCCATCACTATTTTTCCGGCTATATTATATTCTTTATCCGGTTCAACATTTCTTGGCTTGCTTACAATTCGTCCATCCTGAATGTAAATGTCTTTTTTCTTACCATTCACGTTATTGGCTGGATCGTAAACAATACCGCCCGTTAGTTTTGTTAACATATTAGTTCACCAGTCCTTGCTCAATCGCGGTTAATACTTCTGCCGTACTTGGTAAGCCAGAATCTCTGAGTTTTTTTAATCGAATAGCCACCACGTTATCCAGACGGTAGGCATGTCCGACATGATCAATGCCTGGCGTACCCACAGGGATAAATACCGCCGGTTCTTCTTCAAAGGTCATACCTGAACGGGCTACGACAATAGTTGGAATTTTTCCACCTGATGGCGGTACAGCACTGGCGTTAAAAGCGTGTACCCAAACAAAAGCATCCACTTCACCATTATCAAACATTTGGTTGATATCATATAAAAACGGATCATATTCAGGGATATCACTGGAAAAACGCATTCTGGCCGGATAACCTGTCTGCCATCCACACACCTGATTCGCTGTCTGATCACCTTCTTTACCGCCTAAAGGAAACCCCGAACATCTAACACCCGAGGCATTGACATCCTTGACTAACTCACAAATAGTTTGTACTGACAGTTCCGCCTGAGAAAAATCCAAAGCCCCTGCCGCCCAGCTAACTACACCATAGCTTGCTGCTTTTAATTTATCAGCAATATTTTGCAGGTCCGTGATGGCAATACCAGCCACTTGTTCTGCATTGACCAGATTACCTTTAATCAGTGCTCTTAATACTGCAAGCACTTCGGGCAAATCAGCATTTTCACATTCCAGAACCTGGGCTTGTCTGTTATCAGGTGATGTAGAGGCTTTTCCAGAAGGTGCTTTGCCAATATAAATAATCTCTCGTGCACTGGTATCATCCAAAAACATGGACTCTTTATTCCAGAGATAGCGCTCATAAAAACGCGGTGCAAACACTTCAAGATCACAAGCTATAACCACAAATAAATCACAACGATTTTTTATTTCCGCCAAAGTGGTCGTCATCCAGCCCGAATCCTGTAGCGCCAGAAAGTTACGCTTTGCAGCAGTAAAATTCATATTATCAACCACAGCACCATTACGATCAGCCAAAGCCATTAATGCGCGCATGCCATTAACATCCGTTGCACAACCTCCGATGACGGGTTGATTCGCAGCTTTTAAAATTTCTGCTGCCTTGCAAACAGCCTCATCAAGACTGACCTCTTTACCATCCACTCGAGGACTAAAATCACTAATAGCCTGCTCAAAAGCCGGTGTATTGATCGCGCAACCATTGGCAGTGACCTTTATTGATATGCCATCCACTTGAATAGCCAAATCATCCGTGCCAATACCACAAAAAGGACTGGGAACTTCAGTTATTTCTGTCACCTGTTATACCTCTGGGATTAATCTTCAATCTATATTCTAAACGTGATTTTCCTGATATAGCATTCGCTATTTAACTAGAAAACAACGCACTTATCCCTCAAATAATAGCATTTTTGTGGCTGTTAATCCATGCTGCCTATTTTAATTACACCCATGTTCATCATACGATAACAAGCATCCAGCGTTGACTGATATCTTGCCAGTGGCCAGAGAATACCCTCCCGGCCTAATCCTGCATGAATTCGCTACAAGCATTAATTAAACTATGTTATTTAACC
>JAPYOW010000058.1:10322-12585 GCA_029937975.1 Methylococcaceae bacterium
TTGGCTCTGCATCCCCTATCGCCACAGAGTCAGGAATAACAATGCCTAAAGGAAGTTTTTCCACTGGCATCCGCTCTGAACTTATCCGGCTTGATGAATATTCTGATTCTAAATTACAAGAATTACGTGAAGCTGATGCCGAAGCCGATTTACACAGCGTCGAATCATTATGGAGTATTTCTGCAGCTGCGGCTTATGCCATCACAGATGACTTTACCGTAGGCTTTAGAATCCCTTTTATTATGCGGGACAATATTAGAGAACCCGAACACGACCATGTCGGACCAGGTGCAGAAATTGAATCACTGGGCAATATTGAAGGCATCGGCGATACTACTTTTTACGGCCAGTATCGTTTTTTTCAAAATGAAGGCACACATATCTCTGCTCTATTTGGTATAAAAACCCCTACAGGTAAAACCAACAGAAGTTACCTTCACGAAGAAGGAATAGAGTTATTAGATGCCGAATTTCAACCCGGCTCCGGTTCTTGGGATGGTATTTTAGGCTTAGCTTTCACTCAAGAGTTAGGTCTATTCTCTGTTGATGCAAGTACTGTTTACAACATTTCCTCAGAAGGAACACAAGATACAGATCTTGGTGATATATTCAGTTATAATTTTGCCCTTTCATACCGACTATTTGGACAGCAAAATTCAAGTTATGCAGCACCAAAATTTGCCTTAGATACTATCATCGAGTTTAATGGCGAATGGCGTGATAAAGAAGAAACCCGAAACATTAACGACAATAATTCAGGGGGGCATCTCGCTTATATCTCACCAGGACTAAGACTTTCAGCCGGTAAAAATGTTAGCATTGGTGCATCATTTGGTATTCCCGTTGTCCAAGATACCAATGGGAATCAAGTAGAGCCTGATTACCGAATCATTAGTAGCTTAAATATTGCCTTCTAATCAACATGTTTATTTTAATTTCTTAAACATTACCCGTTGCAAGCCATGCTAAAAACATTCCATAATTGCTTATCCTCAATCTACTTTTTACTCTTCGGTTTATTGTTTTTGAGTGCTTGTCAAAGCATGGTTAGCAAGGGGCTGTTGCCCAACCCTCTTCCAGAACAAATACTCAGCTCGACAGTCACAGTCAACTTTGCTCCTGATGGCCGCTTATGGCGACTCACACCCACTGCACAAGCCGTATACCTAGATTATTCTACTGATAATGGAAAAACCTACCAGCAGCCGGTAAAAATCAATCGAACTGAGCAAAAAATTAGCGCCTGGCCTGAAAACCCACCGGCACTGGAAATCAGTAGCTCTGGTCGTATCAATGTGCTTTATTATGCCGATGAAGAACAAAACTCAACCAGTTTCTTTAGTTATTCCGACGATAATGGACAAACATTTAGTTCACCTGTTTTAGTCAGTACCCAAGCGCACTCTGCCATGCATTATATGGATAAAATGCTGGTCGATAAAAATGATAATCTTTATTTATTCTGGCATGACACCCGTCACGATTCACATCACAGAGGCCAGATTCATCACACCGGATCAGGTATACTTTCTTTGTACTACAGCATCCATTCTGCCTCGGATCATTCTCAGTTTGACAATCATTTCCTCAGTGCCGGCATTTGTTCTTGCTGTCGGACAGCAACCGCTTTCACAGCGGCGGGAGAACCCATCATTCTTGCCCGTATGGTACATGAGGATGGCATTCGTGATCACTCACTTATTCGCATGAATGCCGAAGGTTCATGGTTAAAACCCCAGCGTGTGACTTATGATAACTGGGCTATTGAGGCCTGTCCCGAGCATGGCCCAGCAATGGCAATAGATGACAAAAACCGGGCACATTTAACCTGGTTTACACTCGGTGACAAACGCCAAGGCATTTTTTATGCACAAACTGATGATTTTGGTAAAACCGTTAGTACTCCCCTAGTCCTCGGCAATAATGACTATATTCCCAGCCACCCTGATGTTATTTCTTTGGGCCAACGGGTAGTACTGATATGGAAAGAGTTTGATGGCGAACAAACCAGCCTGCATGCAAAAGAATCTCTCGACCGAGGCCTAACCTGGACAGATAAAGCGACAGGTCTGACTTCTCAAGCTAAAAATGGTCATCCAACACTCATTTCTGATAAAAAGGATATTTTTGTATCATGGACCGCTAAAGACCGGGGCCATCAGATAACAAAATTATAGCGGACCCATGATGCATAAGATATTGCAATACATAACACATCACCACCGCCTAACCCTTTTCATTTTTCCACTACTGCGTGTACCAA
>JAPYOW010000059.1:0-4131 GCA_029937975.1 Methylococcaceae bacterium
ATGGCGGAGAAGCAGGGATTCGAACCCTGGGAGGGGATAAACCCTCAACGGTTTTCAAGACCGCCGCTTTCGGCCACTCAGCCACCTCTCCTAAGCCGACTATGATACAACAACTATTTTTTTATATCTAGTCCAAAATTCGATTTTAATGTCTACTTAAACAACATTGTTACATAAAAACCACTTGGATTATCATCGTCACACGCCACTACCAAACTCAACTCCTTGCTAATAATTTATATGGACTTAAAAAAACCAAGTGGTCTGATACTATCTCCGTGACAGATTATAATTTATAAACCAATTGAGTTAAACTCAGGAAATAGTTTATAAAATGTAAACTTTAAGTATATAAAGAGGTGTGGTTATGGATAAATTCAATAGTATGCGCGCTTTTTGTCGCATTGTTGAATTAGGGACCTTTGTCGCAGTGGCACGAGAGATGAATCTATCACCGATGATGATCAGCAAATATGTTGCACACCTTGAAAAATCTTTAGGCGTTGCTCTTCTCAACAGAACAACACGAAGTGTCACAGTCACTGAAGCCGGTATATCCTATTACAACAGAAGCAAACAGTTATTAGAAGAGCTGAATGAGCTGGAAGAATCAACATCCCTGCTGGGTAATACGGTTAAAGGGGTTTTAAGAATTAACGCACCTATTGATTTTGGTGGAATTCATATGATGCCAGTCATCAAAGCCTACCAATTGCAATATCCTGAAGTCAAAATATTAATGTCATTAGACAACAAGCCTATCAATCTACGCAAAGGTACCTATGATGTGTCAATTCTTGTCACTGATACATTAGACCCGGGGGTAGTTGCTCGAAAAATCGCGCTCACTGAATTATGTATCTATGCTTCTCCTGATTATCTTGAAAAAAACGGTTACCCGCAATCTATGGAGGATTTAACAAACCATCAATGCTTACACAACTCAAATACCCCACATGGTGACTTCTGGATTTACAATGCTCATGGAAAAATCAAAAAGGTCAAATATGACTGGTCATTTGCATCCAATAATGGCCGGGTACTATGTGAAGCAGCTGTTATTGGCATGGGAATTGTGCAAGCCCCTCGATTGACGGGTAAATACTACGTAGAAAATAATCAACTGGTTGAGATTCTTTCTAATTACCGTATCCCTTCATTTTCTATCTATGCAACCTATTTACAACGTCGTTTTTATCCTGCCAAACTATCTACCTTTATTGGCTTCTTACCGCTATTTTTTAAAACCCATTTATAGCTGCAAGAAGGTAAACAATATCCCCCAATAACTCGATTCATTGCCTGACAAATGTAATGCTACTGATGACTTTTAGTTTTTGTTACTATAATCAGACACAGACCTTACATTCAATTAAGGTTTTTTTAACATTAATTTAATACTAGCAAGGAATAAACTATGATTTTCTCTACCACTGCCACTGTTCCAGACAAAGAAATCATTGAAAACCTGGGCGTTGTAGCAGGTAATATCGTGCAATCCAAACATGTGGGACGAGACCTGATGGCTGGATTAAAAGGTCTTATTGGTGGGGAAATTGTCGGTTACACCGAGATGCTGGCAGATGCCCGGGATATTGCTATCGAAAGAATGGTCAATGAAGCCAAAGCAAGGGATGCTGACGCCATTGTAAACATCCGCTTTACTACCAGTGCAATTATGTCCAACGCTTCGGAAATGCTAGCATACGGAACCGCCGTCAAATTAAAATAATGCTTTTTTATCCTTCAGGGATTCAACAATGACCCAGCCAACAGAATTACAAACTATTGCAGGAGGTGGTCTGTTAGATCGCCGCGTTTTTCTAAAGAAAGGCATCACCTTCTCTGTTGCCGCTTTAGCATCAGAGTCGTTACTGGCAGAGACGGATCCTGCACAACTCCCCTGGATGAAAACACCCGGGGAGCCACTCAGTAATTATGGACAACCCTCGGCTCATGAAAGAAAAACCATCCGTTGGACCATGGGTAACAGCATGGCAGATGGCAATGGCGTTTCCTGGACACCGCTGCATGACCTGGAAGGCACGATCACGCCCAACGGCCTGCATTTTGAACGCCATCACAATGGTGTGCCACAAATTGACCCCGCTCAACATCAATTATTAATCCATGGTGCAGTAAAAAAACCCTTGGTTTTTACGATGGAAGCGCTGTTGCGCTATCCCATGAGTTCAAAGCTGTGCTTTATTGAATGTGGCGGCAATAGTAATGCTGGCTGGCGCGATGTCCCCATACAAACAGCAGCTGGCTATGTACATGGCATGAGCTCTTGCAGTGAATGGACCGGCATCCCCTTGAAAATTTTACTGAATGAAGCCAGAGTTAAAGGACGGGCTAAGTGGCTCATTGCGGAAGGAGCAGATGCATCCGCCATGAATGTCAGCATTCCTTTAGAGAAAGCCATGGACGATTGTATTTTAGCTGTTTACCAAAATGGTGAGCGCATCAGGCCTGAAAATGGTTATCCTCTGCGACTCGTTGCTCCGGGCTGGGAAGGCGTCCTTAATGTTAAATGGTTACACCGCCTGCATTTAAGTAATAAACCGGCGATGTCCAGAAATGAAACCTCTAAATATACTGAATTACTGCCTTCAGGCAAAGCCCGGCAGTTTACTTTTGTCATGGATGCTAAGTCACTCATCACTCACCCATCCTATGGGCAGCAATTGAATAAAACAGGTTACTACCAGATCAGTGGTTTGGCCTGGAGTGGTCGAGGTAAAATTGTTAAAGTGGAAGTTTCAGCTGACGGAGGAAAAACCTGGGCAGTCGCTGAATTACAGGACCCGGTCTTATCAAAATGCTTCACCCGCTTTCGTATCCCATGGCACTGGAACGGCCAGACGGCGATCCTGAAAAGTCGGGCTACTGATGAAACCGGTTATGTACAGCCGGAAAGAGACGCATTAATTGCTGCAAGAGGGAAACACGGTTATTTTCATTATAATGCGATTGTAAGCTGGCAGATTTCTAACCATGGTGAGATTACTCATGTCTATGCTTAAACACTTTTTGCCCACACTGCTATTTTTCAGCATCCCTGTTGTAGCGATTGAAGTCAGCCCTAACCTTGGGAAAGCGGCATCAGATCAACAACTAAGCCAATGGAATAAAGATATTTTTCCTGATGGACAAGGTTTACCGAAAGGCAAAGGTACCGCGTCATATGGAAAAAAAATCTATAACAAACACTGCCTCTCTTGCCATGGTTTTGAGGGCACAGGTAGCAGTGCTGATGAGCTAGCAGGTGCCAGCCACTCATTAACAGATAACCCACCGGATAAAATCATCGGAACTTATTGGCCCTACGCCACCACGATTTTTGACTTTACGCGCCGCTCTATGCCATTAAATGCACCGGGTATCCTCAACACCAATGAGCTCTATGCAGTGACAGCTTACCTGTTATATCTCAATGGCATTATTGAAGAAAACGCCATTATGAATGAAAAAACCTTACCGGCGGTGGTGATGCCAAACCGTCACGGATTTATTAACATTTATCAACAACAGGACAAAAACCCATGACCAAAATACTGGCCTTTGCTGGCAGTAGTCGACAAAACTCCATTAACCAAAAGCTGGTTCACCTTGCTGCACTCGGTGCAGAAAAAGAAGGCGCTCATGTGACTATTATTAATCTTGCCGATTATCCCATGCCTCTTTTTAATCATGATTTAGAAGCAGAGCAAGGCATGCCGGCCAAAGCCCATGAATTTAAAAAATTACTCATTGCGCATGATGGTTTTTTAATTGCTTCCCCCGAATACAATAGTGCTTTTAGCCCTTTACTAAAAAATGTCATCGATTGGGCATCGCGCGCTGAAGCCAAAGATGAGCCCCCGTTATCGGCCTACAAAGGCAAAACAGCGGCTATTATGTCTGCATCTCCCGGCGGCAATGGCGGCCTGAGAGGCCTGGTGTTTTTAAGAATGTTGTTAAGTAATATAGGTGTTCTTGTTTTGCCTGAGCAACTAGCGGTAGCCCATGCATTTAAGGCATTTTCCAAAGATGGATCATTGACTGATGACAAGCAACATCAAGCTATTGAAAATATTGGCGCGAAACTGACTCAATTTACCAAAAAAATGAACCCCTAGTTTTTTTGAT
>JAPYOW010000059.1:4231-11499 GCA_029937975.1 Methylococcaceae bacterium
CGTATAGGTATTAAGCCAGCTGCATACCGATTAGGGTGTTACCGTATAACTATAGGAATAACGCTTCCCTGGATTACAAACAGCTCTGCTAACAGGGGTTTCACAAGACATATCCATAAACTCTGCTTTCAGCACCCCTGATTTCTTAGGAATAAAATAGAACCTGAAATTAGGATCAGCACTGATCGCAATATCAATTTTTGCAGTTAAAACCAGCTCATCATCAAACGTCACCTTTAACTGGTCGACAAAATGAGATTTTTTAACAAACCGGGTCACCTGATCCATTTGCATACCGGTAATATTGGGATGACTTATTAATAACTGGGCCATGGAAGGTTTCCCCAGCTCTAACCCTGCACCCAATTTAAATTTCATTTTTCCTAAGCGTTTCATCGCAGCATCCAAATCCGCACCCAAAGGGGCAGAGCATCCGCCACTGGCTTTAACAAACTTTTTGGTCATATGCAATTTGCCATCATTCATTTCTGCAATCGCTCTGATATAGCTGTAAGTATTTATCCGGACTCTCATGGCTAAATCAGCTTTGCCATTAAACGCTGTAAAACCGAATTCACCGACAAAAGGAAAGGGATTTTTATCCACAAATATCACGATCTTTTTTATATAGTGATCTTTGGTTTGTGGCACTTTACTGATGATCTTTATAGGCACTAATGCAGGATCTTCGGCCCTGTAGGGCACATCAAGCTCAATAATGTCATTACTTTCAAATATTACTTTCCCTGCATAGTATTGTGGCTTAAGTGTATTATCCCAAAGGCTTTCATCTACAGCAGCTGCAGCGAATAACGGAGTAATTAGTAACAATAAAAACGTTATTTTCTGTAAATTTATATTCATACTTTCCTCTTAAATAAAATAGTAACTCTTCATAGCTTACCGATGTTTATACTATAGTAGACATCAGTCTTCCCACTCCAGTTCAGCAAATGCAGTCGTCACATTCCGTTTATGAAACTGCTCAAACAGCTGCCACTTATCTTTTTCAGAATAACCCACCAACTCTATTGCTTCTTCCAAAAACCGACCTTCCGCTAACATTCCACGAATTTCAGTCAATAATGTTTGTAAATACCTTTGTTCGGCAAGCAAACCTGTTGGCCAATCTGTGACAATAGCGCCATGTCCAGGAATAACCGTTTTATATTTCTGTTTTTCCAAACCCTGCAAAACCCTAAGCCAGCCTTTAAGACTGCCATCAATCACAGGTAAATGCTCAAGAAATAACAAATCGGACAACCATAATGTGTTTGTTTGCTTATCCAATACCGTCAAATCATTATCGGTATGAGCGGTGGGGTGCGCAGTCAAAATTAATTTACGTCCGCCTAAATCGATAGCCATATGCTTTTTAACGGCTATATCGGGAAAAATAAGATGTTTTGCTGTCAGTTTGATATCCAGTTGTTCAGCCGCCTTAGCGATGTAATAATCCCCTCTTGCTGACATAGCTCTTGCCAGTTTCTGATGGCCGATAAACTTCACACCCTTCTGTTTAAAAGCAATATTGCCATAAATATGGTCAGGATGAACATGCGTGTTGATGACATAACAAACCGGTTTATTCGTGGTTTTCTCAACAGCCGCTTTTAAAGCATAACCCTGCGCTGGATTCCCTCCCGTGTCAATGACTGCCACACAGGAATCTCCAACAATAAAACCGATATTAGCAATAGCCCCCTGATTCACTGCATCCGGCAATTGATGTTGTCCAAAATGCACATAGACCCCCGGAGCCACTTCAGAAACAGTAAGTTCTGACATAGCCCTGAAACTGAATAAAGCTAAGACAAAAAAGAAAAACAGCTGTTTTTTCAAAATAACTCCCATGATTAAAAAAATACAACGCCCGACAACTGGGTTGAGTTAATGTATAATCAGCACGTTTATAAACCCAAAATTATTAACACTTTGGAGCGCAGATTCAATACCAACTCAGACCAGACCTGCCTTTTGATTTCAAAAAGCTCTGTTAATAGCTGTATAGCTTGCTAAACACCTATTTCAATAGCCTGCCGGTGAAACCAACGACTATGTCAAACTTTCCGATGGTATTAAACCCTTGTGCCTTAAATAATGTCAATAAAGCTGATATTTTGTGCATAAGATATTGATTGGGTCGGCAAATAATCAAGTCACAGACAATGCCAGGAAAAATTATGGATGCCGAGGTATTTAAAGGATAGACCGCATGAACTAAAGTCGAGCATAACATGAACCATTGAGGTGCATTTATTGCTAAAATTAAAGTTATACATAATATAAATCAACGCTTTAAACAAAGTGGTTCGATTTTTGCTAGTCCAAGTGGTTCGATTTTTGCTAGTTGAAAACTGTTCCATCTAACCTAAAAATACCGAGGAAATACGTGTGGCTGTCATAAAGATATCACCTGACCAAATCATCAAGAAAAAACGTAAAGGCCCTAAAGGCCATTCTGTTGACCTTAATGCATTGGAAGATGTGAAACTCCTGCTAGGTGATGAATCGCGCCAAAGTGATCTATTGATTGAGCATTTGCACAAAATACAGGATAAATACCAGCATATTTCTTCCAGACATCTTGTGGCTTTGGCCCATGAAATGAATCTTTCTACTGCCGAAGTGTATGAAGTAGCTTCTTTTTATCATCATTTTGATATCGTTAAAGAAGGCAAAACACCACCACCGGCTCTGACTGTTCGTGTTTGTGAATCGCTTTCTTGTGAAATGGCGGATTCACAAGGACTTATCAATGCACTAGAACAAGGGCTTGATAATAATGTCCGCGTGCAAAAAGTTCCCTGTGTTGGCCGCTGCCAACATGCACCCGTTGCAGTTGTAGGCCAAAACCCGATCCATCAGGCCACAGCTGAGTCGGTCATAACAGCCGTTGACAACAAACAGGTCACAGAACAAGTCACCGACTATATCAGCATGGACACCTATAAAGCTGAAGGCGGCTATCAGACACTGACAAAAGTGATAGAAGGCAAAATCAGTAAAGAGTCCATTATGAAGAAAATGGAAGACTCTGGTTTACGTGGTTTAGGCGGTGCAGGTTTTCCAGCCGGTAGAAAATGGCGTATTGTCAACAGTTTTGCCGCCCCTCGAATGATGGCTGTCAATATTGATGAAGGTGAACCCGGCACATTTAAAGACAGACATTATCTGGAACTTGACCCCCACCGCTTCCTGGAAGGCATGATCATTGCTGCGTTAACCGTAGATTGTGATGCTATTTATGTGTATTTACGGGATGAATATGCCGGTTGTCGGGAGATTCTAACGAAAGAAATTGCCAATCTGCAAGCCAACCCGCCCTCTAACATCTATAAAATGCCACCCATTTATCTACGCCGCGGTGCCGGAGCTTATATTTGTGGTGAAGAATCCGCCATGGTGGAGTCCATTGAGGGAAAAAGAGGTATGCCCAGACTGAGACCGCCGTTTTTGGCAGAAGTCGGATTATTTGGCAGACCAACACTAGAACATAACATGGAATCTGTGTACTGGGTTAGAGACATTCTTGAAAAAGGCCCTGACTGGTTTTCTTCACACGGCCGTCATGATCGCAAAGGCCTACGCTCTTTCTCCATCTCAGGTCGCGTCAACAAGCCAGGTGTGCATTTAGCCCCCGCCGGTATCACCATGCGCGAATTGATTGATGAATACTGCGACGGTATGCAGGACGGCCACGAATTTTACGGCTATTTTCCCGGCGGAGCATCAGGGGGTATGTTGCCTGAATCCATGGCTGATATACCGATGGATTTCGACACCTTGAATCAATATGGTTGTTTTATTGGTTCTGCCGCTGTTATTGTTTTTTCAAATCAAGACAGCGCAAAACAACTGGCATTGAATACCATGCGTTTCTTTGAAGAAGAATCCTGCGGACAATGCACACCTTGCCGAGTCGGTACAGCGAAAGCATCAACATTAATGGCAGAAAAAGACTGGAATATCGAATTACTGGAAGAACTCTCCTCTGTTATGGTCGACGCATCTATTTGTGGTTTAGGGCAAGCTGCACCCAACCCCATGAAATGCGTTATTAAATATTTCCCTAATGAACTATAACCCCCATTAAGAAGAGATTAATCATGGCTGCAAACCCTGAATACATGAATCAAACATTAGTCAACTTCACAATGGATGGTGAAGAAGTATCAAGCTACGAAGGTGAAACACTGATCCAAACCGCACAACGGCTGGGCAAAGAAATTCCACATCTTTGTTATAAAGAAGGCTTGCGCGCTGATGGCAACTGTCGCGTCTGTGTAGTAGAAATTGAAGGCGAAAGAACCTTGGCACCTTCCTGCTGTCGTGTGGCGACAGAGGGCATGAAAGTCCAGACGGCCAGTGAACGCGCAGTAAAATCACAAAAAATGGTTCTGGAATTATTACAATCCGATATGCCAACGCCATCGCAGAGCGAATCTCCTTATAAACTGGATTCGGAGCTGGATAAATGGGTCAAAAAACTGAAGGTAGGCGAACCCCGTTTTGCCCCTCGCAGCCAGCCTGAAGCGGATTTATCCCATCCGGCTATCGCCGTTAATATGGATGCCTGTATTCAGTGTACCCGTTGCTTACGCGCCTGTCGTGAAGAACAAATGAACGATGTTATCGGCTTCGCCCATCGCGGAGCTCATGCTGAAATCGTTTTTGATATCGCCGATCCCATGGCTGCCAGTAGTTGTGTAGCTTGTGGCGAATGCGTGCAGGCCTGCCCAACCGGTGCTTTAATGCCCGCCAACAATGTTGGTCTTGAAGTGGCTGACAAAACGGTTAATTCAACCTGCCCTTATTGCGGTGTGGGTTGCCTGATCAAGTATCACATTAAAGACGATAAAATCCTGTATACCGAAGGCCGTGATGGTTTTACCAACCACTATCGCCTCTGTGTTAAAGGTCGCTATGGTTTTAACTACATCCATAACCCCTTACGTTTAACCAAACCTTTAATCCGACGTGAGGGTGCTGCCAAAACCACTGAACTGCTTGACCCTAATGACCTGGATAGCGTATTTCGTGAAGCTAGCTGGGAAGAAGCTTTGGATTTTGCCGCCGGTGGATTGAAAAAAATTCGCGATGAAAAAGGTAAAAAAGCCCTAGCCGGACTCGGCTCTGCCAAAGGCAGCAATGAAGAAGCCTATTTATTCCAGAAGCTGGTTCGTACCGGCTTTGGTAACAATAATATTGACCACTGTACGCGTCTTTGTCATGCCTCATCTGTGGTGGCATTGCTGGAATGTCTGGGGTCAGGCGCAGTATCGAATCCCGTATCTGATGTCAGTTTAGCAGAAGTCATTATTATTATTGGCTCCAACCCGACCAATAATCACCCGGTAGGCGCAACATTCATGAAGAATGCGGCTAAAAATGGCAGCAAAATTATTTTGATGGATCCCAACAGAACATCTATCGCCAAATATGCCTCGCATGTGCTGCAATTCCGTCCTGATACCGATGTTGCCATGCTCAATGGCATTATGCATGTGATTCTGGATGAAGGTTTGCAAGACGATAAATACATCAAAAAGCACACAGAAGATTTTGAATACATGCGTGTGCATTTGAAAGATTACAGCCCTGAAAAAGTTGCTCCTATCTGTGGCATTGATGCTGAGACTTTACGTGAAGTGGCCAGACTTTATGCCACATCCAAAGCCTCCATGATTTTATGGGGTATGGGTGTTTCTCAACATATTCATGGTACAGACAATGCACGTTGTTTGATTGCCCTAGCACTGATGACCGGTCAAATTGGTAAACCAGGCTCTGGTTTACATCCTTTACGCGGACAAAACAATGTACAAGGCGCCTCAGACGTGGGTTTAATCCCCATGGTTTATCCTGACTATGAACCCGTGGAAGACCCTGTTAATCAAGCAAAATATGAAAAGTTATGGAATGTGTCGCTGGACCCAAAACGCGGTTTAACCACGGTAGAAATGATCCATGCCATTTTGGATAAAGAAGTCTTTGGCATGTATATAGAAGGGGAAAACCCGGCCATGTCAGACCCTAACCAAAATCATGTCCGAAAAGCCTTTGCAGCTCTGGAACATTTAGTTATTCAGGATATTTTTCTGACAGAAACTGCGGGCTTTGCCGATGTCATTCTCCCTGCTTCTGCCTTTTATGAAAAAAATGGTACTTTCTCGAATACTGATAGACGGGTACAAATGGGACGTCAAGCCGTTAACCCACCGGGTGATGCCAAGCAGGATTTATGGATTATTCAGGAAATAGCCAATCGACTAGGCTGTGGCTGGACTTATACCGGACCAGAAGACGTGTTTAATGAAATGCGCCTGGCGATGGGCAGTATTGCCGGAATGACCTGGGATAGACTGGAGAATGAAGACTCCTTAACCTACCCTCTGGAAAATGTAGGCGACCCTGGAGAACCCATCATTTTCACCGATGGTTTTCCAACAGATTCTGGAAAAGGTCGCTTTGTACCGGCTGAATATATTCATGCTGATGAAATGCCGGATAATGAATATCCATTGATTTTCATTACCGGCCGTCAACTTGAACATTGGCATACCGGCAGTATGACACGCCACTCGACAATACTGGATGCCATTGAGCCAGATCCGGTGGTATCCATCCACCCTGAAGACTTACAAAAGCTAGGTATTGAACCCGGCGGCTTAATAACTATTGAATCAAGACGAGGAAAAATAGCCGCTTATGCGCGTACCGATCTGGGTATCCAAAAAGGCAGTATGTTTATGGCGTTTTGCTACAACGAAGCCAGTGCCAACCTGATTACCAATGAAGCACTCGACCCTTCAGCCAAAATACCCGAATTCAAATTCTGCGCAGTTAAAGCAACAGCGGGTGGTAAAATAGGAATCCGTATTAATTAATCGTTGCGATTCACGGTGGCTAGCCATAAACTCCGCCTCTGTTTTGGGTTTTTATGGCGTTCAAGGCTTTGTTAATATGCAGATGCTGAAATAGTGCGGTGTTGCTATGCCTATTTCAGCAACACCGCCTATAGCCACCCTGTACTGCTGCGTCATCGCGTGTCGCGCCCACAAAACCTCACCCCCCGGAGCTTGTCTCGAGCCTGCTCAGGAACCGCAAGCTTAAGGCGAATACCAATGGCTTGACGGCTTTCAGAATGAAATCCTGACTCCCACTCACACACTGCGAATGAGCACATTCCCGATGCTTATACGGACTATCAGCCCATCTAACACGACCCGTGCAAACAGACTGCTTTTGGTGGAATATAAAGCCCA
>JAPYOW010000060.1 GCA_029937975.1 Methylococcaceae bacterium
CTTCTTCTGTCCGTTGTCAAACCATCCAGTCCAAAGTCCATCTTGTACTCCATCCTTGAAGTTTCCTTCAGTCTTCTTCTGTCCGCTCTCATACCACTCAGTATAAAGTCCATCTTTCTTTCCATCCTTGTAGTTTGTTTCACCCTTCTTCTGTCCGTTGTCAAACCATCCAGTCAAAAGTCCATCTTTCTTACCATCCTTGTAGTTTTTTTCAAACTTCTTCTGTCCGTTCTCATACCACACAGTCCTAAGTCCTTCTTCCTTTCCATCCTTGAAGTTTCCTTCAACCCTCTTCTGCCCGCTCTCATACCACTGTGTAAAAAGTCCATCTTCCTTTCCATCCTTGTAGTTTCCTTCTTTATACTTCTGTCCGTTGTCATACTTCTCAACCAATCTCCCTGTGAAACCCACCTCAGAGTTAATCTCATACTTAATTCCATTCCTATCTTGTAGTGATGAAACTTCTTTCCCTTCACTAACTCCTGTTATAAACAGTAGTGAAATCAATATTAAAATAGTGTTCTTCATTCGTTAATCCTTTTCATATTTTTACTAAACCTACTTCCACCTTATATCAAAACTCATTCTTTTACATTACAACAGACATAAAAAAACCCATATAACAGTACAGTTCATATGGGTTCTTCGGTTCTTTATGAAAGTCAGTTCTACTTAACCACCTCATATCTGTGTTCCCCCCCTCTTCGTCCCACTCACTCAATCTTCCCACCACCTTTCCACCCATTTCCAACCATCAACTAACCGTCCATCTTTGTATGTTTTAGTTTTTGTAACGTTTCCTTCTTTATCCCAAACAGTAAAAAGTCCATCTTCCTTTCCATTCTTCCAGTTTCCTTCCCACTCCTTATTTCCATTTTCATACTGTAGAGTAGTTTTTAACGGTGAACATACTGATATTCACTATTCAAAACAAAACGATGACTGTGGAATAGTTTTCCTATCACAGCTTCTGAGAAAGACAGTGTATGTCTTTCTCAGACTAGGATTACAACAAGAACACTACCTGCAAAGGTGCTAACAAAATCTCGCGAGAATCTGCATAAACTCATTTTAGAATATCCTGCTCTAGGAATGAGCGATAACGCAATTGCAGAATATCTTAATTCCGGAGAAGTTCTGACATCCCGAAAGAAACCTTGGAAGTTGACTCATATTTGCTCCATTCGAAAAAAAACACTCAATACCGGAGCAACGCCTGCTAGATAGAACCTATATGAATTCTACTTAACCAGCACACCATCCTTATAGTTTCCATCCGTCACCTTCTGGCCGTTGTCATACCACCAAGTATGAAGGCCTTCTTGCTTACCATTCTTATAGTTTCCTTCATACTTTTTCTGCCCGAGATCATACCAATCAGTCCGAATTCCATCTAACTTTCCATCTTTGAAATTTTCTTCAATCCGTTTCTGTCCGTTGTCATACCAAAAAGTCCTAAGTCCATTTTTCATTCCATCCTTGTAGTTTTCTTCATACTTTTTCTGTCCGTTCTCAAACCACCAAGTATGACGTCCTTCTTTTTTAACATTCTTATAACTGCCTTCATACTTTTTATGTCCGTTGTTATACCAATCCGTCTGAAATCCATCTAACTTTCCATCCTTGTAGTTGTCTTCAATCCATTTCCGTCCGTTGTCATACCACCAAACCCTAAGTCCATCTTCCTTACCCTCCTTGTAGTTTGCTTCACTCTTTTTCGTTCCATTGTCATACCAAAAAGTCGAAAGTCCATCGGCTTTACCCTTCTTATAGTTTCCCGCATACTGTTTCTTTCCGCTGTCATACCAAAAAGTCGAAAGTCCATCCAAGCGCCCATCCTTATAATGTTCTTCTAACTTTTTCTGTCCATTCCCATACTTCTCAACTAACAGACCCGTAAAACCTATCTTAGAATTAAGCTGATGCTTAACACCACCTTTATCTTGTAATTGTGAAACTACTTTTTCTCCCGTAAACCCAGTTAAAAACAGTAATGATGTCAGTATTAAAATAATGTTCTTCATTCTTCAATCCTTTAACCAATGTTACTTAAATAAACTTCTGTCTCAGTATAGAATAATTATTCTGCCCTACAACTGACATAACAAAACCCATATGACTTTTCAGTGCATATAGGTTCATGTGTTCATCTTAAATAACGCATGAAGAACATATCTTATATTCATTCACTTCTGATACCGCTCTTCCCTCTTATCAAGAAGAGGGACCGGCACTAGAGCCTTGTGTTAGTTCAGATATGCATTCCTTGAGCTCTAACCATTCTTCTTCAAACATTATTCTAGAGTCACGAGAACCTTTAATTGCTTCCATTTCTTGTTTCGTTCGAACAGTTGTATCATTTTTCAAATCACCAACTCACTTAATATCTAATCACTATCACTTCGTATATTCTTCTACTTCACCACTTTCCAAATACCACGTTGTTCCTCCAACTTTCTGCCCATTTTTGTATTCTGATTTCATCTTCACTTTACCGCTTTCATAAAACGTTTGAACAAGCCCGTGTAACTGACCCTCCTTATAATGCTCTGTTCTATGCACCCAACCTCTATTGACCGAATACATGGTAAGCAGTCCGTCCAACATTCCATTCTTGTAATTTTCTTCATACTGGATTTGACCATCCTCACCCCATACAGATAAAAGACCCTCTAACTTACCTTGCTTATAAAAACCTTCTTCTTTCTTTTCGCCATTTTCGTAATACTCAGTAACCAACCCATTCTTCATATCATTACCCCATTCTGTTTTACCCATTAATAAACATAAGACCCTGTGACACCGAGTTCTCAGCAATCTTGACCCTTGCCATTCCAGAATCAAAGTCGGATGTCAAATCGCTCAATTGCGCATCACTCTGTCGCATTCCTCGCCCAAGATACTTACCGTTTGCTTTAGCAATCGCAACATCTTCTCATTGACGTTCAAGAATAATATTACGTGCAAACTGTGCGAATCCAGACAATATCGTTAACCTCCAATCTGAATAAAAATCACTCCTACTGCCATTAAATGTCAGATTTTCTTTATGCAATTTTAAAATCACACCCATTTTCTTTGATGGTTTCAACCATGCTTAATATATCTTTAGTGTTTCTGCCGACTCTATCAAAACCATGGCCATTCACAATGTCACTTTCTATGAGATTAGACATCATTAACTGTAATTGTGGTCTGTTTGTATCTTTAGCAAAAAATTTATCTTCGTAGGTTCTATCTGCTGGCACATCGGTAAGTTGATATTCTGTGTTCTGAAGAATTACGAAAACACGGTTATAACAGAATATTCTACTGCCACTTTTGCGACATGGGCCCCCTAAAATCTTGCATGAGACGCGCCTGTTCCTGAACGGTACTCGTTGCCAGACAGCGCTTTAACCGACTATTTTGTCGTGCCCCAGCATAATCTGAGTAAATTGCTATTTTATAAATCCGCGTATTAGCCCTTGTCGGCAGTTGAAATACAGAAACTTTATACCTAAAGAATAGAACTTCATCTAGCAATAACATGCATTTCGTTTTAAAATAGCTGGTTTAGTATTAAATGCTTGATGTAAATTCTGCACTGCAACCATCCTAAGGTAATGACTGACTATAATTTAACGCACCTAAAACAGCTTGAAGCTGAAAGTATTCATATTATTCGCGAAGTAGCTGCCGAATTTGATAACCCCGTCATGCTTTACTCCGTGGGTAAAGATTCAGCCGTCATGTTGCATTTGACCATGAAAGCTTTTTATCCAGGCAAACCGCCTTTCCCTATGATGCATGTGGATACCACGTGGAAATTCAAGGAAATGATTGCATTCAGGGATAAACTGATCAGCGAATTAGATCTTGATATCATCGTTCATACTAATCAGGAAGGCGTTGAGCAAGGCATTGGCCCGTTTACCCACGGCAGTAAGAAACATACTGATGTGATGAAAACAGATGGCTTAAAACAGGCATTGAACAAATATCAATTTGACGCCGCTTTTGGTGGTGCCCGTAGAGACGAAGAAAAATCACGTGCCAAAGAACGTGTTTATTCTTTCCGCGATAAAAACCATCGCTGGGACCCCAAAAATCAGCGCCCTGAATTATGGAATATCTATAACGGCAAACTGGATAAAGGTGAAAGTATTCGTGTATTTCCTTTATCAAACTGGACAGAACTCGATATCTGGCAATATATCCATTTGGAAAACATCCCCATCGTACCCCTTTATTTTGCTAAAGAACGCCCTGTCGTAAACAGGGATGGCATGCTGATTATGGTGGATGATGACCGCATGCCTATTGGTCCTGATGAAAAGGTAGAAATGAAAATGGTTCGCTTTAGAACATTAGGCTGCTACCCCTTAACCGGGGCCGTGGAATCTACAGCCACCACCTTGCCCGAAATTATTCAGGAAATGCTCCTGACCACCACCTCTGAACGCCAGGGACGATTGATTGATCATGATCAATCCGGTTCTATGGAACAGAAAAAACGTGAGGGGTATTTTTAAGCGCCGCCCTGGAACCCACGACGAAAGGCTCAAAACATGCGATTAAAAAAGCCGGATGCATATAGAAAAGGCTGCCCGGCTTGATGCAGAATGTTATAAAGCAGTTGCGCATTGTAGAGCCCCTGTTTTTAAAGCCCCGTTAACAGGTAGCAGCCTATCTATGTCCTAGTGACATTGCCGTAGACTTTGAACTTGATACCGGTAAGGATTACTCAGTTTCTTATGGCGAAAAAAGTGCTTTCGGAGCACTACAAACCCAAATTTACACAGGCATTAAGATTGAATAGATAAAAACAAATATTTTCTGGAAAAATGTAATAGCAACATAGTTAAAATTGTTATTCATGCTCAACCTCCAGAAACAGCTAATCTTTTTTTATCTTTCCTCTTGAGTCTAAATTTTTAAAGGAAAAAAATTTCCATGTCCCACCAATCCGAATTAATCAGTACTGATATTAATGCCTATCTAGCACAGCATGAACGTAAAGAACTTTTGCGTTTCTTAACCTGTGGTAATGTCGATGATGGCAAAAGCACCCTTATTGGCCGTTTATTGCATGATTCCAAAATGATTTACGAAGATCAGCTTGCGGCTGTTCAGGCTGATAGTGTTAAATCCGGCACCACCGGCACAGGCAAGATTGATCTGGCTTTATTGGTTGACGGTCTACAGGCGGAACGCGAACAAGGTATCACTATTGATGTGGCTTACCGCTATTTCTCCACATCGACACGAAAATTCATTATTGCCGACACGCCAGGACATGAACAATACACCCGTAACATGGCGACCGGTGCTTCTACTTGTGATTTAGCAGTTATTCTGATTGATGCCCGTTATGGAGTACAAACCCAGACTAAACGACACAGTTATATCGCCTCTTTACTGGGCATTAAACATATTATTGTGGCCATCAATAAAATGGATCTGGTGGAATACAGCGAAGCCACCTATAACGCCATAAAAAAAGACTATATTGATTTCACAGCATCACTTAACCTCAATGATATTCACTTTATCCCGATGTCTGCATTGGATGGCGACAACGTAGTTAACAAAAGTGAAAACATGCCTTGGTATACAGGTAAACCCATGATGGAATCATTAAATTCCATCAAGATATCCAATGATCATAATTTATCGGATGCCCGTTTTCCTGTGCAATATGTTAACCGCCCTAACCTCGATTTTCGCGGGTTTTGTGGCACGGTAGCTTCCGGCGTATTTAACAAAGGCGATGCCATTACAGTTTTACCTTCAGGGAAAACCAGCAAGATCAAATCCATAGTGACCTATGATGGCGATTTAGAAACTGCCTTTGCGCCACTGGCCGTCACCTTGACCATGGAAGATGAAATTGATATTAGCCGTGGCGATATGATTATTGGCCATGACACAATAGCACCTCACGTTTCAGATAAATTTGATGCAACCCTGGTCTGGATGGATGAAAAATCCATGGTGCCCGGTCGCCAGTACATCATCAAGTTATCCACTCGCAGCATCTCAGGCAGTATATCGTCTATTAATTATAGAATTGATGTCAATACGCTGGCACATCATGAAGCCGGTGAATTAAAGCTTAATGAAATCGCATCGTGCACCCTGTCAGTGAACGCCCCTGTCGTATTCGATAATTACAAACAAAATAAAGGTACCGGCGCTTTTATTATTATTGACCGCTTAACCAATGTCACCGTCGGTGCAGGCATGATCACAGGGGCAAGTGATACGGCTGATTTAACACCAGTTTCTACCAGTGAACGTGCAGCCAGATATAGTCAAAAAGCGACAGCTATCCATCTAAGTGGTAGCAACCCTCTGGAAACGGCGTATCAACTGGAAAGAAGGTTATTTGATACCGGCCATGCAGCAACAGTATTGGAAAATCAAGCTAGCGATAACACATCATTAATCCAGGCAATTAAAAACGCTGGATTGATTTGCTTAGTGGTAGAGGATACGACGGCTGCCAGTGATTTGACAATAGATTGTCAGGCACTATCTCTTGATGAAATCTATAATACGCTTAAAGAACAAAAAATTATTTATTAAGCCCGGATGGTATATGCTGAATAAAATACTTTTTGATAAGGCGATGCAAGCCTAGATACCCCTGCAAGGATGCTGAATGCTAGAATCACTCAGCATCCGTTAGCAAACCTAATCAACAGCACTTCAGTTTTTCATGATGCGGAGCTGTGTGTTGCGCGCCACCCAGTCCACATCAGATCATACAGTGCTTTATTCAAAAACCTCGGTCAAAAAACTTTTCATGCTTGCCCAGGAACGCTTATCAGCATCTGCATTATAAACAGTACCAAACTCAGGATCATTAGCAACGGGGTTAGTAAAAGCATGCACGGTATTACCATAAGTATGAATTTGCCAGTCAGCGCCAGCTTCAGTTAACTCTTGCTGTAACGCAAGCACCTGCTCAACAGGTGCCATGGGATCGTCATTACCATGCAACACTAATACTTTAGCTTTTATGATGTTTGCAGACTCATTCTGATTTGCTGCGCCTAGCAAACCATGAAATGCAACCACCCCTTTAACATCGGCCCCGGCCCGCGCCAGATCCAGCACACACAGCCCCCCAAAACAAAAGCCAATTGCCGCTACTTTTTGATCATCAACCCAGGGTAATAATTTAACCGCATATAGCGCGGCTTTCATTCGGCTCATGATCAAACGTCGATCATCCATAAAGGGTTGCATCAAACCCGCATTTTCTTCATTGCTCTGCCCTAAAATACCTTTTCCATAGATATCGAGAGCAAAAGCAAAATAGCCCAGTTCAGCCAGTGCCAATGCCTTTTCTTCAACAAATGAATTTCGTCCAGCCCAGGCATGACTAATCAATACCGCCGGTCGGCGATGCTCTATGGCATCATCGTATGCAAAAAAACCTTCGAGTAAGACATCTCCATCAAGATAACCGACCGTATTAGAAATAATAGCCATTGAATCCTCTTTATTGATCTACAAAATAAGCGTTAAATAATCCCGAAACCTAGGCTCAGCATTAGACTCATCCAATATTTTAAATGAACCGAAAATAATGCCGGAATAGCTTATCGGTTTGCCAGCCCAGAAAAACCAGCTAATGAACTTCTCCCGATTGCCTTAAAGAATCCAAAAAACCAATCGATGCATCCTCCACCATATCCAGCACTCTTTCAAAACCATAGTTGCCACCATAATAAGGATCAGGCACTTCTCGGGTATCCAGGTGTGGCGCAAAGTCCAAAAAATATTTAATTTTATTCTTAAACTGCTCAGGACAGGCTTGCATGAGAATTTCAAAATTATCACTATCCATGGCTAATACATGATCAAAATCTTCAAAATCGCCAAAAATCACTTTTCTTGCTCTAATTTGTGCCAGCGATACGCCTCGGTCTTTGGCCGCTTTTTGAGCGCGCAAATCGGGGGCTTCGCCAATATGATACGCATGTGTTCCTGCTGATTCGATATTGAACTGATGATCAACCTGTTCTTTTGCAATCAATGCAGAAAAAACACCTTCCGCGGTTGGGGATCGACAAATATTGCCCATGCAGACAAAAAGAACGCGTGTTTTTTTCATATGTTACCTTAAAATTTATCAGACATTGTTGCATTCCATCGTTTATGGAACAACACCCTGTCATTGTTCTTTTGGGATTCTACACTAAAATTATATCCAAATTACTCTCAATTTTTAGCTTTTTATCATGCGGGTAATTTGCTTTATGCACTCGAATCTAAAGCTCTCAGGAGAAACCCCATATGGCAAATTCAGTGCGGGTGAAAGCATTCGGGGCCACCCTGTTATCACTAGTATCATGAATCATGAAAAAGTCACAGGAACAAGAAACACATCCGCAGCCTGTCAGGCATTATCCAGCCTAGCCAGGCAATTACGCAGTACTGTTGGACATTTTAAAACGTAAGGCATATCATAATTACTTTAATTTTTTTCTTAACAGAATCCAGATAAAATGCTTAATAAAGTCACTTTAATCGGAAATTTAGGGGCTGACCCTGAAGTACGTTACCTGCCAACAGGAGGTGCAGTCACCAATATCACTATTGCAACCACACGGACATGGAAAGATCGCCAGACAGGAGAACGCCGTGATGCAACAGAATGGCATCGCGTTGTCTTTTTTAACCGTCTGGCAGAAATTGCCGGTGAATATTTAAAAAAAGGACGTCAAGTCTATATTGAAGGACGTTTGCAAACCCGCAAGTGGCAAGGGCAAGACGGTCAGGATCGCTACACCACTGAAATAGTCGCAGCAGAAATGAAAATGTTAGGAAATCGTAGCGGTGGCACCGAAGCACTTTCCCAGACATCCGCCCCAAGTATGGCTCCAACACAGCAATCATCAGGGGCAGGCGCACAGCCCAATCCCGGCACAGCACCTCAACAGAGCCAAGCAAACACCCCACCCGCTGCTTCTTACGAAGATTTTGATGATGACATCCCGTTTTAAACATACCGTAAATATAGTGTAAAAAACAGCCACAAGCCTCTAGCTGTCAAGAGGCTTTTTTATTGAATAATACCACCGGGGTTTAATTGTGAGTTTAGCAATATTTGATCTGGATAACACCCTTATTTCAGATGATAGCGATTTTTTATGGGGTCAATTTCTTGTTGATCAGGGCATCGTCGATAAAGAGCAATATGAAGATGCTAATGCAAAGTTTTATCAGGATTACAAAGCAGGAAAGCTGGATATCACCGAGTTCTTACATTTTTCATTGGCGCCGCTTGCGCTTCACAAAACAGAGAAACTCTATCAATGGCGGGAGCAATTTATAGAGGAAATAATCAAACCTATTCAACTCAAACCCGCGATTCGATTAGTTAATAAACATAGGTTTAAAGGTGATACGGTCATGGTGATTACTGCCACTAATCGCTTTGTCACAGAACCGATTGTGAAATTATTCGGGATAGACATACTACTAGCCACCACTCCCGAATTTATTGATGGTCGATATACAGGGAATTTTGTTGATACGCCGTGTTTTCAAGAAGGCAAAGTAACATTATTGAAAGAATGGTTAAAATCTTCATCAGAAACCCTGGAAAACAGCTGTTTTTACAGCGATTCCTATAATGATTTATCCTTGCTGAAACTGGTAGACAACCCCGTGGCAGTCGACCCTGATGAAAAACTAGGCGCATATGCCAATAAAAACAATTGGCCTATCATTAGCCTGAGAAATCAGCCCATCACATTGAACATATAATAAAACAAGGTGGATGAAGCTGTTGCTAATCCACCTTACAACACATCCCTTGCACGCCCACTTTTCGGTTTTCCTATTAGCAGATCACCGCGCATCTGAAACAAGCTTGTTCTGCTGTTATTTCAGAGCCTTGTTTTCACTAAGTATCAATTCAAAGCAAACAATAATATGAGCATGCAGGGTATGGCGTGTTTTAAAAACTATCGTTTCACACTTTCCACAATTGCGTTGAAAGCTTCTACACGTTCCTTGCCTTTTTTGATTAAATCCAGACCAATTTCGACAATCATATTCACCAGACCTGGTGTTTTGTAAACGACCATCCCCAGATAACCAACAACAGCAACAGCAACACCTGCACCAATCATTCCACCCAGACCGGCAACATCCAGTACTTTGATAATCAGCACAACTAAATCTAGCGGCACCAGGATCATTGCTCCAAAATAAGCCAAGACCATAAATGTAAAAAAGACAAAAACAACAAATTGAAACAGTCTTACCAGAGCAACATTAATTTTATTCATAATATGGAAATCCCTAAAAATTGAACCTGAAAATATTTTACAACCCATTATTATATAACAATACAAGTGCATTATTAAATTAACTTTCCCAAACATCTGATCAGGAGCCATGGAAACGACTAACTCTCCTGTGTTACGGGATGCAAAAACCCGGGCTTTGCCATCTTAATACCCTTTAGCACTACCCAGGCTATAACCGGCCATCGTTCAAAGGCCATTAAAGCCACCCTAATCCATGGTTTCCATCCATTGCCCGGCTCTTTAACTATCTCCGCAGTGGCCTGATGGCCAATACCCTTGGCAATTAATGCGACAAGACTATCATCTGTCTGATAGCCAAGATGTGGTTCCATTAGGTTGTCAGCCAAAAACATAACAACATGCGCAATTTGATATTAACATGGGGCATGTTGATACATAAGCGGTAATCCAAATATTCTTCCACAAATCACGCCAGAAGACATACCTCAATGATCATAGGCAAGCACGGCTTTTTATATGGCGGTTATTTCAGACCAGGCCACTCACTTCCCAATAAGTTCCGGGTTATGAACTTGTTCAAACCACGATTTATTCAAGAACCAAACTGCGCCGGATCAAGAAGCCCAGCATCCACCTGGCCATAGGTTTTGGTATTTTAGCAGTCACCGAGCAATCCAATACTTTTCCCCGTTTTGCTAAAAACTGCGCGGCATACCTAGACTGGTAGACTCCCGCTCCATAAACCAGGGCAACG
>JAPYOW010000061.1:0-1617 GCA_029937975.1 Methylococcaceae bacterium
ACCAAGAGATGTTTGAGCGTGTTGCTAATAGGCTCGGTTTTGTGCAAAAAAAGGCCATGGCGGGATAACACACGATGGATCAATAGCTGCCATACCCTGACGGGTTAACAGGCTATAGAATGCGTGTAGGCTCAGTTAATAAAGTAGCAAATGCATCTGAGTCCGTCAACTTTTCCAAGGCTCAGAAAAACCACAGGACTGACGAGAAGCAAATCATAGTCAGGTAGGAGGCTTGAGACTTGCAGTGGATTAGGGAAACGTGGGTGGAAATGGAATTAAGTGTTACGTTTTCTGATTTCTTCTTGTTCTAATGAAGTAATAAAATGTTCTAGCTTGCTCCTCTTTATAGGGGAAATATTTTCAAATTTTCCACCGATGAGTTTTCTACCTGCACTGATGCTCTTTACAAAACGAACGTTTAAATCAAACGTGACAGGGTGGTCATCTAAGGTGATTTTGCAGTCTTTAAGGATGTGGCCGGGCTGAATGCGGGCTCGGTTGTTTTGCATGCTGAGGGCTATTCCGCCTCTTGATAAGTTAAGGATATATCCATCCACGGAAGTCCCGGTTTTACTGGAGAGGCCGGAAAAAGGAATATTGAGAGAATTGATTTGAATGCGGGGCGAATTTCTACGTTGGGGATAGTAGATTTTATTGGGAAAAGGGGTTTTATAATAGGCGATGCCTCGAGAGGTGTCTGCCACGATACCGTTGAGATTAAAAGCCAGATGAATGTCATTAAAAAGGGTGGAAAGTTTTAAATGACATTTTTTAGCCAGCAGTTCATTACCATGTTTTGGTATCAGTTCATCAAGAATGATTAGCTGGTTTTTAACTTGTACATCTAATATTGAAGAACTGAACTGTTCATTGATATCGGTAAAGCTAATAGTGCATGTTGGTGAGTTATTTTCAATGTCGGTCAGTAGCTTAGCGATTTTATTGGGATCAGATAAAAAGTCTGGGTTTGAGGCGAGGCCGAATTCATTGGTTTCGGCTGCTGAGTTCAGGGCTTTTTTCTTGCTAAAAATGTTTTTTAATGTGCCAAGCATGGGGGCTTCTCTATGCGATTACTGGTTGCGAGTTGATCTTAAGTGTCTACAGCCAGAGATTCGCTGAGAATCCCTGACTAGTGCGGGTCCATGCGACAGGTGAAAGCTATTAACTTAATGACACGGATGGCAGCGCAGAACGTTGCCAAAGGATACTTTAAATAATAGCTTTTAGCCCATAGTCTACACCGAAAATAAGGTATGTGAAAACAGTTCGCGCTGAGTGGAGCCATCTGCACCATAAGTCGTAGCTTGTTGTGACTTTCCTTGAAGGATATGTAAAGCACGCTGGCTGTGTTGCATAAGCAGGTTAATGCTGGCACCATTATTTTCATTCAATAAGCGACATTGTCTGGCAATAGTAAGGATTTCCTGCCAGTCAGCGCTTGACGTTGAAGTGTCCAGGTTTAGCGTTTCTGCTTTTTTAAAAAAGTCAGTAACACCTGACGGTGTCAGTTGCAGTTTTTCAGTGGATAAAACCTGGGAAAGTTGTGTTGAAAACTGGTTGATTTGAGCAATGGTTGCTTTTTTACTATGGACTAGGCTTGACAGCGTCGCGGGGTTA
>JAPYOW010000061.1:1717-10858 GCA_029937975.1 Methylococcaceae bacterium
GGGGTTAATCTGGATGAAGAAGCAGCGAATTTGATCAGGTTTCAAAATGCCTATCAGGCAGCGGCTCAGGCGGTGTCGATTTCAAGATCCATTTTTGACACCTTGATTGGTGCGGTTCGATAGTGTGTTTTTAAATATGTATTTCCAAGGTATACTCCGCACTTCGCTATCCAAATAATGTATTCAAATGCTAGCAGCCATGCAAAATCATGTTTAATATTGTTCTCTATGAACCCAGAATCCCGCAGAACACAGGAAATATTATGAGACTGGTGGCCAACAATGGTTGTCATCTGCATCTGATCGAGCCATTGGGCTTTGACCTGGAAGAAAAAAGCTTGCGTCGATCGGGGCTTGATTATAAAGATCTGGCCAATATCACCCAGCATGCTAATTATCAGGCATTTTTAAACGCAGTACCCGGGCAAAGAGTATTGGCTATCACCACGAAAGGTACCCAGCGGTATGACCAAATAGACTATCGGGCCGGTGATGTTTTATTATTTGGTTCTGAAACAGCAGGCTTACCTGCAGAACTGCAGCAAACTATTCCAGCAGAGCAGCAATTAAGAATCCCCATGCAAGCCAATAACCGCAGTATGAATTTATCCAATACGGTTGCCTTGGTGAGTTATGAAGCCTGGCGACAGCAAGGGTTTTCAGGAGGGAAATAGATTCTTGTTTTTCTCATTATGCTGTTGATGAAACGGCAGTTGTTGATAGCATTGCTGTTTATATTGTTGAATCAACACTTTTTCACGGTTCAAGAAATCAGTAATTAAGGTCGAGAAATGGGGATGTTGTATCCAGTGCGCAGAATAGGTAGTGATGGGTTTAAAGCCTCTGGCTATTTTGTGTTCACCCTGAGCGCCTGAGTCGAATCGTTGCAGCTTTTGCTCGATACAATAGTCTAAACCCTGATAGTAACAGGTTTCAAAATGCAAATGCTTATATTCTTGATAACAGCCCCAATAGCGACCGTATAAGGTCTCAGCGCCGATAAAACTGAGGGCTGCACCCACATAGCGCTGGTCTTTAATAGCCAGAACCAGGAGTATTTGTTCTGGCATGCTGGCTGCCAGTTGTTGGAAGAAATCAATATTCAAATAGGCGGATTGGCCTCTTTTTAAATACGTCAGCTGGTAAAACTGAAAAAACACTTGCCAGTGTTGGGCGGATATTTCCAGGCCGCGAACTCTGACCATCTGAATCCCCGCATTTTTTATTTGCTGGCGTTCCTTATGGATTTGTTTGCGTTTTCGAGAAGTAAACTGTTGTAAATAGTCAGCAAAATCACGGTAATTATTATTAAACCACTGGAACTGAATGTTTTCCCGAATCAGTAGCTGTTGTTGCAAGGCTTCAGTTTGAGAGGCATCGGGGAATAAACAATGCAAACTGGATATATTGTTTAACTCAGATAATTCGGTAATAAATGCAATACAGGCCTGAATAATAGCCTGTTCATCCTGGTTTTCTTTGATGAGTATGCGTTGGCCCTGGCAGGGAGTGAAGGGGATAGCATTAAGCCATTTAGGGTAATAGGCTATACCGGATTGCACGTATGCATCAGCCCATTGCTGGTCAAAAACGTATTCACCGCGGGAATGTGTTTTTAAATACAAAGGCATGGCGGCGATGAGCTGGTGCTGGCTTTCAACCAGAAGGTGATGCGGCAACCAGCCCGTTTGTTCGCTGGCTGAGCCACTTTTTTCCAGTGCCAGTAAAAATTCGTGTCGCAGAAAAGGGTCTTTATTATGCACAAGATTATTCCAGCACATCGGATTAACATCCGTCATACTATGAATTTGTTTGATGATCATGAATAAACCTTTCTCACCGTCTTGTGAAAATAATAAGCAACCTATTTTACAGATAATTCGCCAGCAGTTTGCTGAATCTGCAACCGTCTGGGAAATTGGTAGTGGTACAGGGCAGCATGCGTGTTATTTTGCGCAACAGCTGCCGCATCTGGTCTGGCAAGCTACCGATAAAGAGGAAAATCTTGCGGGAATCAATGCCTGGGTGGAAGAAACGGCGCTGGATAATTTACCAAGGGCTCTGGCGTTAGATGTGCAGCATAAGCGGTGGCCCTGTCCGCAAATTGAGGCCCTGTTTACAGCAAATACCTTGCATATTATGCACTGGCAGCAAGTGCAATGTTTATTTGAGGGTTTGGGTAAATACTTGAGGGATCAGGCGATTGTCTGTTTGTATGGCCCTTTCAATTATCAAGGAAAATTCACCAGTGCCAGTAACGCACAGTTTGACCGGTGGTTAAAGTCTGTTGACCCTCAACAAGGGATCCGTGATTTTGAAGACATTGAAAATCTGGCTAAAACGGTAAATCTGGCCGTTAAAGATGATTTTGCAATGCCTGCAAATAATCGTTTATTAGTGCTGCAGAAGCGTTAATGGCGGACTGAGCTCATCTGGCAACAGGCGCTTTTATGAGGCTTTTTTACGCTGTCTTTGCTGATCTTTAAATTGATATTTTAAGGTGCGACGCTGTGAGGCAATATGATTGGTTGATGAGCCAATATGTTCTTCACTACGGCTTTTAGCCAGCTCCACCTGTTTTTCCCGTTCCTGAAAGCGTTTCAGCTGTTTCTCTGAAACTTTATCATAACAATGCGGACAGCTGATCCCTTGAATATAATGTTCGCTTTTTTTCTCATCTTCAGTAATGGGATAACGGCAGGCATAGCATTGGTCATATTGGCCTTTTTCCAAGGCATGATTAACGGCAACCCGATTATCAAAAACAAAGCATTCACCTTGCCACAGGGACTGTTCGACAGGGACTTCTTCCAGATATTTTAAAATACCGCCCTGAAGATGATAGACCTCTTCAAATCCCTGTTCTTTCAAGAAAGCCGTCGACTTTTCACAACGAATACCGCCGGTGCAATACATGGCGACTTTTTTATGTTTGGCGGGGTCAAGTTGCTCTTTAACGTATTGTGGAAAATCACGAAAACTTGCCGTCACCGGGTTAACCGCCCCTTTAAAGGCGCCGATCTGTATTTCGTAATCGTTACGGGTATCAATAAGTAAAACCTCGGGATCAGAAATCAGCTCATTCCAGTTCTCAGGTTTAATGTAGTTACCGACAATGTGGTTTGGGTCAATACTGGGAATTCCCATCGTGACAATTTCTGTTTTTAATTTGACCTTGCTACGATAAAAAGGCATGGCCTCTTCATATGAATCTTTGGTTTGCAAATCGGTAAAACGGGGATCAGAACGTAACCACTTGAGGACGGCGTCAATCCCCTGTCTATCTCCGGCGATGGTGCCATTAATGCCTTCTTCAGCCAGTAATAAAGTACCTTTGACCTGATGTTTTATCATCAATGCCAGAAGTGGGGGTTTGATGGATTCATAATCATCCAGCGTGACAAATTTGTATAACGCCGATACCACAATATTGCTCATAATTTACCTTTAGCGGACCGGAACGTAAAACCGGTGCAATTGGATTTTAATTCTGTTAAAAATATAATTAAATATATAAAACAGGGGTTTGTCTATTTTTAAAAAAACAGGCGCACCATTCTACACGGATTTTTTGCACAATAAAACCACTGTGGCAGATCAGGTCCCTGTGCCGAGTATGGGTTTCATCTTATAGGATAAACACCACCGTCCATTGCTGAGTTTCTTGAGGGATATAGTCCTGGTCGCCTTGCTGAGAAGTGAAGGCTCTATGTTTTATAAACCCCGGCGGCAATAAAACGTTTGAACCTGTTATAGGGAGAGGTGATTGAACGCACTTTTCCAGACAAGGAAAACGATTTCAGGCATATAAAGCTAAAAGGCAGATGGAAATTCAGACCGATACGGGCAAGTATTGACAGCATTGCATTCCTACTACAGGTCCTTTAAGGTTTTCAGATAAAAGGCTGCGAGCCTGAATCAGGCGGCCAGCGATAAACGTGAGGCCTAGACTATGAATGCCCCAAATACTGGCCTTATTGTATTCCAATGCGAATAAAAGCAACAAAGCGATTGGCATATATTCACACGCCTTTGAATGTGCTGCCCTGGCAGTCTGTAGTTCTTTATTTCCACCATCACCATACCTTATTTCGCCTGCGGGTCTTGATTACCTTCAATGCCAGCCATGAAATTAGAAAAGCAGAAAGTGATGCGTATATCGCTGAAGTCATATCAACTTCTTATGTTATATCTGTATCTCACTGGTTATAAATCCAAGCCGTATATTCTTCGCTCTAACATGGTTTATCAGTTAATAAACAGGCTCAAGTCCAATCCCTTTAAACGAGATGAGTTGTGATGGTTAGCCGGTAAAGGGTTAGGGGTAACATGAAATTAATAGTTAAATGAGCGCTCAAAGAAAACTGATTTTTTATTTTGTCAGGTCAAGTCTGAGTCAGTATGGGAGCAAAAACAGCCCCAATTGCAGGCTTAGAATCTGGAAGGGCTAATAAATCAAATAACACTCTGTAGCGCTTCGTTAGCTGCAATGTTGTAGTGGAGTTCTAACACCGACCTCGTTTGCGGAAACAGGTGAGGTCGGTGTGTCATAGTCCGCTTACTCTATCACGGGTACTGTGTAGGATAGCGCCCCGATGTTGCCCTTTTCCCCCTCCCAGGTGGTATGGCACATTATGCATTGTTTCATGACGACGGGAATTCCTGTTGCCACGCGAAGATAGCGTTTTCCATCCTTTTCAATCAGTTCTTCGTGTCCTGTCTCGCCTGCGAGCAGCTTTTCCGCAGCCGCCTGTTCGAAAGCGTCACTGGGTTTATTCTCTGCGTTGAATAACAAGTCGGTAAGCCCCAATAGCCGCACTTCGTGCCAACCCCCTTTCTTCATCACGGCGAACAGGGCTTTGGACGCAGAGGCAGCAGGAAGGATGGAAGGGTCTTTCACATAGTGTTCGGTAATCAAGACCACCGCCGTTTTGTAGAGAGTATCCAGCATCTGGACCTGTTGACGCGTTCGCTCCACTGCCGCTTCTTTTGAGTTGGATGTCATTTCGGCACATCCGGCAATCGCCAATAACCCTGTAAGTAATAGACTCGATACGAAGATATTTTTTGTTATACTTTGTTTCATTTTAAGTCTCCTTTGTTTAATTACCCCCCGCGCTATTACGCGTAGGCACCTTTTGAATTTGCCATTCATGCTCCTTTGAAATCTAACACCGCAAATAACAGGAAGGCTAGTCCTAAACTGTGTCTTGTCCATTTGCATACATCCACCCTAAATTGTTTTGTTCCTTAGTATCGGCGATTATCCATGACCGGTCAATTAACGTGCTCAATTGCATTGCAAAAATATTTCCTTTAGTTGAGGAAAACGCAGCGATACACCAACAGCCTTTCACTAAAGGCAGCTTGGTATTGTGAAACAAGGAGTTTGCTGTTGTTGAGGTATGGGGATGACAGTCAGCGCATTCAAAAACATGACGAGTCTGTAATAACCTACCTTTAGCAGGATGACAATGCAGGCAACAAAAACCTTCCGGCCATCTTTGGTTAACAATGGTCTGGAGACAGGTTTTTTTTAGCTGAAAAATGTTGTTGCCATTTTCCAAAACGCGGGATTTCGGCTTGCATTACGGCTCTCCTGACTATCAATCAATCTAGGACTGAGTAGCCTGTGCTTAGTTCATCGTCATGTATTTTAAATTCAACCTCATGGAGAGGATTGTTTTTGAATAATAATTTTCCGTTGTACTCTGGGCTTGCCTACAAGATAGGGGGCAAGCAAAGCGAATACATGCCTGGCTTTTACGGGTGCTGTTTTTATATGAATATTTAATAAGATTTCATACCTGACGCCCTTGCCTTAAATGATTTAACTGGAATAACTGATATGCTGGTTTGCCCACCGGAGGCTCTGGTTCAGCGTGGTTTGTTTAAGCAATCGTTATCAGAAGTTAGAATGGGCTATTTTCTGTTAAGATAAAAAAATCGCAACATATTAACTGAAACGAAAGAGATGAAAAGAAATTTAAGGTTGTATTTATTACTGCTTGGAATCGGTACATTGAATGTACAGGCCGAGGAAATCGGTTGTGTTACCACTTCATGGAAACTCATTGGCGCCAATCATAAAGTCTGTATTCAGGCATTTGATGACCCCAGAGTCGCCGGGGTGAGTTGTCATATTAGTCAGGCCAAGAAAGGGGGTATTTCCGGTGCCTTGGGATTAGCTGAAGACCCTTCCCAGTTTTCCATTGCTTGTCGCCAGACCGGACCGATTGTGATTGATGATAAATTACCGGAACAGGAAATGGCGTTCAGCAGTGATACCTCATTGTTTTTTAAACAAACGCGAGTGACAAGATTGTTTGATGTCAAGCGTAATACCTTGGTTTATATCGCCATTAGTCGAAAACTGATTGATGGAGCACCTGCTAACAGTATCTCTACGGTACCCATTAGGCCCTGGCGTAAATAAGCCGATAAAGCCCCCATTGCTGAGGCAAAATGGGTAAATCCGTTAATGACCAGCGTTTATACTTGGCGTCATAGGCATCCGGGGGAAGCATTTCAAGCAAATGCCCAATACACCAGCTGACAATCAGTTGATCGCCTTGTAAATAACCTTCATGACGCTGATTAGCCCCCAGAATACGGGCAATATCACGACCTTGTGACGGCTTTTCACACAGGTAAAGTTCATAGCTGGTGGGTGATCGCTTGCGCAAAGGGGAGGGTTCTCAGGGTTAAGATCAATTATGAGCTAGGGATTATAAGCAAAAAGCGTAGCGAGCAGCACGTTGCTTTTAGTTATTATTGGCCGGTTTTTTCAGCGGCTAAAACCGGTAGCTGTGCCCTGCAAATGATTAGCTGCGGTTATTTCTGTCCGATACGCAGTGGCTCTTGGTAAGACCATTGAGCCGCTTGCCGGGGATGGGTGATGCCGATACCCTGTGCCAGCAGGTATGCTAAACGGGCCATGTGTTTTGCTGTTATCAGCATCCAGAGGGGAGCGGTCTCAGCTGGGCTTTTTTTATCGCAACAGCCTGTTAGGTGTGTTTTTTTTGGCCCAAAGTATTGGATGCTGATAACAGTAACATCACTTATAATGACTAGCCTATCATTTGACTGTGGAGATTTAATTAAACGTGGAATCTACATCCTCAGCAAGCATAAACGATACCTCTAAAGATCTGGCGTTGCCTACCACGTCATTCGCATTTTGTTGCCGCTACATTAAAACCTATCTGTGGGGTTTAATGTTAATGCTGGTCCTTGAAGCCGGTCAGGCCGCGTGTTCTATATTGCTCCCCTATGCAATAAAAAAGATTATGGATGCCGTTGCACTTGCCCAGTTACTCAAGGTAGAGGTCTGGAATGAGGTGGAACCGGCACTTTGGTTATTTGCCGGGTTGAACCTTGGTATCGTGTTGTTTTCACGCGCCAGCGGTGCCATGTTGGTGCTACTGGGCCCGACATTGCGACTGCAGGTTCGTCGTGAACTGTTCAGCTATTTACAAGGCCATTCCCAACGATATTTTCTAAGCCATTTCGCCGGTGCTCTGGCTAATCGCATCAGTGAGGTAGCACTGGGTGTTGCTAATACCATTTGGACGGTGTTATTTGATTTTTGGCCATTGATCATTACCTTCACTGTGTCTCTGGTTTTATTGATGGGCGTCAATCTTCAACTGGCTTTGACGCTGGGTTTATGGATTGCAATGTATGTGCTGGTTTCTTTTTTTCTAGCGCTGCGATGCCGGCGGTATGCGCAAAAATACGCTGCAGCGAGAAGTCTGGTCAGTGGCAAGATTGTTGATTCAGTGACTAACATCCAGAATGCAAAACTGTTTGCACGACGTGAATATGAGCAACGCTATCTGGAGGATTATCTGCTGCAGGAAGTTAACATTGCGCGCAGGACTTTTTGGTTTATGGAGCGTATACGCTGGTTTCAGTTTGTTTCGGCGATGTTTTTAATGCTTGGAATTATTGGCTATGCCCTGAAAATATGGAGCGAGAATGGCATGACTGTCGGTGAATTTGCTATGTCGGCGAGTTTGTCATTAATGCTGATTGAACAGGCTCGTGGATTGAGCCGTCGTTTTCTGGAGTTTTTTGAATATACCGGAAATATCAATGATGGTGTGAGTCGGATTATACAGTCCCATGAAATCATGGATCGTGTTGATGCACAGCCACTTGTCATCACTCGTGCCACGATTCAGTTTCAACAGATTGATTTCAGTTATGTGAGCGGCAGGCCGATTTTCCAGTCTCTCAATATCACTATCAGATCCGGAGAAAAAGTAGGCTTGGTCGGGTTTTCAGGCAGTGGTAAAAGTACCTTGTTTAATCTTCTGTTGCGTCTTTTTGAACCGCAGTCAGGCACTATTTTAATAGACCAGCAGAACATTCAAGCCGTTACCCAGGAAAGTTTGCGTAATAGCATTACCATGATTCCTCAGGATCCCATGCTGTTTCACCGCTCTCTACTTGAAAATATTCGATACGGGCGATTGAATGCGACGGATGATGAAGTCATTGTTGCCGCTAAAAAAGCCCATGCGCATGAATTTATCATGGCTAGCGAAGAAGGCTACCAGTCTTTGGTAGGGGAGCGGGGGGTTAAATTATCCGGGGGTCAGCGCCAGCGCATTACGCTGGCGCGAGCGATTTTAAAAAACACTTCAATCTTGTTACTTGACGAAGCAACCAGTGCGCTGGATTCCGTGACAGAACATCACATTCAGGAAAGTCTGGCTTATCTGATGCGTGATAAAACGGTGATGGTTATCGCGCATCGGTTATCAACGCTGTCACACCTGGATCGAATTCTGGTTTTTCAGCAGGGGGAAATTGTGGAAGATGGCAGTCATAGCCAGTTGCTGCAGCGGGAAGGTCATTATGCCCGAATGTGGTCTATGCAGGCCGGTGGTTTTCTTCCGCAAGCAGAAATATAACGGTTGGCGGCCAATAATCCGCAGGCATACAGCCAGCAGCTTTCAAGCCTTATGAATTTGAGCACAGAGCCATCAGGCAAATGCGTGGGGTATGGGATGCCCTTAAAGACCCCTTGAACTCCGGAGTGATTGGCAAGTTGTCAGCTGCGTCTGTGTGCAGTGACAGAGCCGGGTACAGTTTATGCGCTTGAACAGCAGCTTGTCGTGTGATACTACGGAC
>JAPYOW010000062.1 GCA_029937975.1 Methylococcaceae bacterium
AGCCACTATTTTATTTCCAGATAATTGATAGCATATTGGCCATTAGCTAGCCGCTGTAACAGCGTTTGCAGATTTTGATTAGGGTGAGTAATTAAGGTGGTATCAATATAACTATAGGTATTCAGCTTAAAGTCTATATTGATCATGGCCACGGCATGGTAATTGATATAATCAATGAGGATCATACTGATGCCGTCAGTATCTGTGGACAAAATTTCTTGCAATACTTTGGCGGCGTGTGCTGATGAAGATAGGTTGATTTCCTGAATAATGCCCTCTGGAAGCCGCTGATATTTATCTATATCCGCACTGGTTTCTGTGCTGGCTTTCGCTCTGTTCCAAAGCAATAATTGTTCAGCCCCGGAAAACATGAACACTGCATTCATGGGAATGTCATCCCATAATCCTTCGGGTTTTATGCTTTTTTTCCACCATTTATCGGCAGCAATTTCCAGTATTCTTACATCCGGGTCTCCCTTAACGGGGGCTGATAATCCTTGGCCATCTGTATGGGTTAATTGATATTCGTTAATATCCTGTGCAGTGATTTCGATGGCTTGATCTGGCCAATTTGGAAAATAAATTTGCCACGGATGACTGTTCTTAGACTTATGAAAAGAGGATTCTATTAATGCCTGACCATCCGCATCTTGAGCAATGGCGATTAAACTGGCTAGAAAAAAACAGTCACCCGTATTGTTCTGGCTAAAAGCACCCAGTTGACTATCAGGGCTATTTGCCCCACGCGATAAAAATGGGTTTTCATACGCTAAACTGGCGGATGAAATGCTTAATCCTAATAGGACAGGGCTCAGGATATACGTGACTGATTTCATGCCTGGCAGCCGTTTAGCGACAGTTAAACATTTAAAAAACCTGCTTAAAATATCAATCATCATCCCCGTTCTCTGGCTATGACATGTTATGGCTTTGCCGTTTGAGCATACAGATTACTAAACAAGCGAATCACGGTAAATATCATGGTTTGAGTAAATTTTACAGTAGGTACTCGAGCTGTATTTTCAGCAGCAAAATCATCAATGGATTCATTCATCACCTCAATTAACCGCAATTGAGTCACTTCATTTAATGCACGTTCAGAGAAGCGGTTTTTTAGACGGGATCTTATTTTCTCATCCATCTGCTGTTCAGGAATCAATGATTGAAACTCCACATCCAAAAGAGCCATTTGTTGTTCTAACCACGCTTCACTTTGCGGAGGTACATTACCAAAAGCATGTTCATATACACAAAGCGTATCAAAACATAGCTCCATAAATATCGTTGCCATATCCTGATTTTGTTGCGCTATCAGAGAGGGGAATATATTAAAGATAGTTTGAGCTAAGGCAGCTTGTTCAACCTGGAATTTTTCCACTATTGATCTGCCGGTGTCTTCATCTATATTTCTGGCGTACTCAATCGCTTCATAGAGCTCTTGGTCAGTAAGTTCATGCATAGTTTTAATAAAAGGAAATGATTAATAATACCCAATGTTGTTACATGGTGATTTTTGTTAACAGGGTCTGTTTTACCGGCCTATCGGATAAATAATGAGGCCGGGCCATATTACATCCCTAGTTAAATATCAGCTTATCAATGACAGGTAATGCCTGTTCAATATGTTCAAAACCATGTGAACCACCGCTATAGCTTACAACATTGGCTTTTTCGCCATACACCCGCAAAGTATTTTCAGCGTCGATTAATTCATCAGCCATATCCAATAAAATAGTTCTGTCTATGCGCAAAGAGCTGCTTGCAAGTGCTTGTTCATAGGGTTTGTATTGTTCGCAATTATTCTGCGCCCACTGATAAGGCTGGCCTGTCTCATAATTTTCTGTCACACCTATAAATTGCGGCAATAACTCACTAGGTGTTATGGCGGGATTAATCATGATGGCTTTACATCCTGTCTTCATTGCCAGGTATTCACTGGTAAACCCGCCCATGGATGAGCCCATAAAAAGCACATCATAGGATTGATCTAAATACTGATTCCACTGAAACAACATATCTTCTACGATGCCTTCAAAGTCTCGGTAATCAACATTGGGTGTATAGAACACAATATCTTTTTGCTCACAATATTGTTGCAGCACCAACAGCTTTTCCTTGCTGGTTAATAGCTCACCGGCTAAATTCAAGGAGGCAGAATTAAATCCGTGCAGGTAAATAATTGCTTTTTTCATCATAAACGATAATTCCAATTGATTTTTTAAGGCCATGGTTTGCGGTATATTTTACCTGACTTCATCAGTTCAATTGGATTACTTATGTTAAGCAGGCGGTGCACAACAGACCTTGCCACTTTCATTTTCAGCATCTGCCGTTTTTTCATAACTCGGCTGCAGGTTTCAAGGGAATCGCTCGGGTATGAGCAGTACTTGCTTAAAAAATCGCCATTGTTGAAAACCAAAGGCTATTTTTCAGTGTCCTTAAGGTGTGAGATGTTGAAGAATGATTGCTGGCCTGCGGTGATAGAGCGCTTTAATTGCTTCGCTTAATTGTAGAATTATAGGCATTCACTGGTAGAATATGGCCTTACAATTTCATCGATTTGGTACCACCGATATTTATGGCTATTAGTTCAACAATCAATAAAGTCGCTATTAACATTGCAGATCTGGATCGGCATTATTACCAGGATCACGAATTAACGGTCGCGCAACATCCCTCTGAAACAGATTTTCGATTTATGGTACGGCTGATTGCGTTTATGGCAAATGCCAGTGAACAGCTTTGTTTTACCAAAGGGCTGAGTACTCAGGACGAACCCGAGCTTTGGCAAAAATCACTCACAGGTGAGATTGAATTATGGATTGATATGGGGCAGCTTGACGAAAAAAAGATTGCTAAAGCCTGTGGACGTGCCAGACAAGTGATTATTTACACCTACCATGAGCGTAAGGCGAAAATCTGGTGGGAACAGTGGCAAAACCGATTTCAACGCTTTGACAATCTCAAGGTTTTTCATATTAATGCACCGAATGTGGAATCCATGCTGAAACGGTCTATGCGATTGCAATGCACTATTCAAGATGGAGAGATGTACTTGAGTGATGAGCATGAAAATCATGCGATTACTCTGGACAGGCTGGTATTAAATTATCAATTCCGGTGATCAGGGTTTGAGTGAGGCTGAGCCTGTCGATGTTATCGGATAAACCTGCGGATTCATTAATGCTTGCGGGTTAACAGACTCATATTACCGCCGATAGCGGTGGTATTGGTTGTTACGGTTTGTTCAATGGCGAAACGCGATAAATAATGTGGCCCTCCCGCTTTGGGACCGGTGCCCGAAAGCCCCATACCCCCGAATGGCTGAACACCGACCACGGCCGAGATCATGTTCCGGTTAATATAAATATTGCCGACTTTGCTGTTGTCAAAGATGGTATGAATCGTATGATCGATCCGGCTGTGTATGCCAAGGGTTAAGCCATAGCCACAGTGATTCACTTCATCAATGACGGTATTGAGCTTAGCACTGTCATACCGGATGACATGTAAAATCGGGCCAAAGTGTTCTTCGGTGAGTTGTGAAAATGAATCCAGTTCAATCAATGTGGGCGGAAAGAACCGGCTATTTTTCTGTTGCCCGGCTAAGGTGATCTGACATAAAACTTTTGCCTGCTTTTGCATGGCGCTGACATGTTGGTTTAACTGTTTAACCGCCTCGGGGTTTATCAGTGGACCCATATCGGTGGCTATGTGCTCAGGGTCGTCAATAATTAATAGCTGCATCACTTGTATTATTCTACGGATGATAGTATCCGCTGTTTCCTGTGGCAGAAATAACACGCGTAAGGATGAACATCGTTGTCCGGCACTATTAAACGCGGACTGTACAACATCTTGAATTAATTGCTCAGAGTAGGCGGAATTGTCGGCAATCATGACATTCTGCCCCCCTGTTTCAGCAATCAGTGGAATAATATCCTGACGTTGCGCAAGCCGTTGATTAATAGCCTGTGCAGTGTCTGAGGAACCGGTAAATGCCACCCCGGAAATACGCCGGTCTGTTAACAGATACTGGCTGACCGTTGCACCATCCCCCGGCAGAAAATGTAATACATTGTTGGGAATACCCGCCTCATGTAGGAGTTGAATGCAGCGCATGGCAATCAGCGGTGTTTGACTGGCAGGTTTGGCGAGCACACAATTGCCACTCGCTAAGGCTGCGGTAATTTGCCCGGTAAAAATGGCCAGTGGGAAATTCCAGGGGCTGATACAGACAAAAACCCCCCGACCATACTGTTTGAGCACATTGTTTTCACCGGTAGGGCCGGGTAAATTGATGGGTTGCTCAAATAGCCGGATGGATTGCTGGGCATAATAACGGCAAAAATCCACCGCTTCGCGCACTTCGGCCAGCGCATCCTGAATGGTTTTTCCGGCTTCACGCACACACAGTGAAACCAGTTCAAATTTGTTTTTTTCTAACAGGTCTGCAGTGTTTTGCAAAAATCCGGCCCGTTCGCTAGCCGTAGAAAGTCGCCAGGATTTAACCGCTAAGGCGGCACTGTCTATGGCTTTTTCAATCATCGCCGGATCGCTTAAAATAACACTGCCCACGGTTTCATCCGGGTTGGCAGGGTTGCTTATTTTATGTCGTTTACCCTCGGCAGGCAGGCCATTAATCAAAGGGGATGCCAGCCAGTTTTGGGTTTTCAATCGATCTAATGTTTGCTGGACCTGAGATTGTACGGCGAGATCAGGCAGATTTATACCCGCTGAATTTATGCGTTGTTTGCCGAACAGATCTTTGGGTAAGGTTAAAAATGCTGCAGCAGGGGGGCTTTGTTGCAACTGGATGACGGGATCCTCAATGATTTTTTCAATGTCGAATGCACGGTCTTCCAGTTGATTGATAAAGGAAGTATTGGCCCCGTTTTCCAGTAAGCGACGGATCAGATAGGGTAATAATTCCTGATAATGGCCGACCGGCGCATAAACCCGGCAGGGTATGGCGCTGTGTTGGGTGTGGAACGGTTGTTGATACAGTAATTCACCCATGCCAAACAGGCGTTGAAACTCATAGCCGGGATGCTGTTTGCTCATGCTCAAAATGGCGGCGATGGTATGGGCGTTATGAGTGGCGAATTGTGGATAGAAATGCTGGGGGTTGGCCAGCATAAACCGGGCACAGGCCAGATAAGAAACATCGGTGGCCGCTTTATGGGTAAACACCGGATAATTTGTCAGCCCATTCACTTGGGCACGCTTGATTTCACTATCCCAGTAAGCGCCCTTGACCAGACGCAGAGGGATTATGCAGTGTTGGCTCTTGGCCAATGCCAGTAGCCAGTGTAATGTACTGATGGCTCTTTTTTGATAAGCCTGTACTGCCAGACCAAATCCTGACCAGCCCTGCAGCGTATCATCTGTCAGCACACTCTGAAAAATACTCAGGGAAAGTTCCAGACGTTCGGATTCTTCGGCATCGACAGTCACGCCAATATGGGCTGAACGTGCTTGCTGGCACAATTGTAAAAGTTTTTGACGAAGGGCCGGGATGGCTTGCTGGTGTTGCAGTGCTTCGTACCGGGGATACAGTGCAGATAACTTGATGGAAATGCCCGGGATTGTAGCCATATCTTGTTGCCGAGCGTGTTGGGCTATATGTTCAATGGCATGCGCATAGGCATTGAAATAGCGTTCTGCATCGGCCATGGTTAATGCCGATTCGCCCAGCATATCAAAAGAATAAAGTGACTCATGTTGCTGATTGGCCTTTTCCATGGCATTTTCAATCGATTCAGCCATAACGAATTGATAGGCTAATTGTTGCATGGCCTGTTTTATGGCGGTGCGGATCAGCGGTAAGCCCAGGCGTTGACATAAGCGGGAGAATATCTGTTGATGTTCATCATCCGAGGCATTAAATGTCTGTTCAAATTTTCCGCTAACAGCCAGAGCTTGTGTTGCTACATTGACTAATAAGAAGTCACTTTGTAGTAAATGTTTATGCCAGTCAGCGGTGCTCAGTTTTTCCTGTAAAAATAAATCTTGTGTAGCGATATCGGGAATGCGTAATAAAGCTTCGGCCAGACTCATCAAGATGCGTCCTTCAGCAGAATTGAGTTGGTATTCATGCAAAAATGCGCCAATAAGGGTTTGTCGCTTTTTATTTGCCCTGAGCGCGTTGACTAATTTTCTCGCCTGCTGTTGAATATGAGCGGCATCATAATCCGGCAGATAAGACAATAAATGAGGGATCATGTCAGACTCAGCGGTCAGATAATGTTGATTTATCTGGCTTCGATAGCTTGCTAGTAAGTGACTCATTTCAATACTGCCTCCTGTACTTTGAATCCTGCAGAAATCAGTGGGCTATGGATGGTGTGGCGCATCGGACTAAATACCAAGGGCAACATGGCGAACAGCCAGTTTGCATTATGGCGGATTGCTCATGTCAGCCTGCAGCTTGTCATAGTATGCAATATCAGGACAGCTGCAAAATACATGTCTATCCCCATAGACATTATCAATGCGTGCCACAGGTGGCCAGTACTTATCTTGATGCAGCTTCTTATCAGGGAAAAAAGCCTGTTCCTTGGAATAAGGAAATCGCCAGGTGTCTAATAATAAGGGGTGAGTATGGGGGGCATTGTGCAGGACATTATTCAGTTTATCTGCTTTTCCCGTTTCAATATCCCTGATTTCCTGGCGAATAGTGATCAGGGCATGACAGAAACGATCAATTTCGGTTTTATTTTCACTTTCTGTGGGTTCTATCATTAAGGTGTTGGCCACCGGAAAAGACACGGTCGGCGCATGAAAGCCATAATCAATCAGCCGTTTGGCGATATCATCGACCGAAATATCGCATGATTTTTTAAATCCCCGGCAATCAATAATACACTCATGGGCAACACAGTTATTTTTACCGGTGTACAAAATAGCGTAATGCGGGGCCAGACAATGGGCGATGTAATTAGCATTTAAAATGGCATGCAGGGTGGCCTGTTTTAAACCGGATGCTCCCATCATGGCAATATAGGCCCAGGAGATACTGAGAATACTGGCTGAGCCCCAGGGGGCGGCGGCAACGGTACCAATGGTTCCGTGTTCTGATCGTGCAGGATTGACTGTCCTGACGACAGGGTGGTCTGGTAAAAAAGCGGTGAGATGCTTTAACACGCCAATTGGCCCTGCGCCAGGCCCACCACCGCCATGCGGGATAGCAAAGGTTTTATGGAGATTAAGGTGGGCGACATCGACACCGATTTCCCCCGGTTTGCATAAGCCGGCCAGGGCATTGAAATTAGCGCCATCGAGATAAACCTGACCGCCGTGCTGGTGAATAATGGCACAGATGTATCGAAAGGCAGGTTCATACACGCCATGCGTTGAGGGGTAGGTAATCATTAAAGCGCCCAGTGTATTACCGTATTTAATGACTTTATCCTTAAGGTCTTGCAAGCTGATATTGCCATCGTCATCACAGGCTACGATAACCACTTTAAACCCCGCCATGACCGCACTGGCAGGATTTGTGCCGTGCGCTGAAGCGGGGATGAAACAGATATTTCTTTGTGCTTGCTTACGAATCGCATGGTATTTTGCGATGACTAACAAGCCGGTATATTCACCTTGAGAACCGGCATTGGGTTGCAATGAGAAGGCTTCAAACCCGGTTAAATCACAGAGCATATCTTCCAGTTCATCAAACAGTTGCTGATACCCCAAGGTTTGATATAAGGGCGCAAAGGGATGCAGGTTAGTAAATTCAGGGTAAGACAGCGCTTGCATTTCTGTGGCTGCATTGAGTTTCATGGTACAGGATCCTAACGGAATCATGCTGCGATCCAGAGCAATGTCTTTTCTGGCTAAATAGCGCATATAGCGCATCATTTCGGTTTCTGAATGATGCTTTTCAAACACCGGGTGCTGCAGGAAATCAGTATGACGCAGTAAGGTATCCGGAATACATTCGCTGATGGTTTTATCCAGTACCGTAATATCGGGAATGTCGACCGTCACCGTGGTAAATAGCCGCCATAGCTGTCGCAGCGTTTGTCGAGTGGTGGTTTCATCGAGTGAAATACCTAAGGTATTATGATCAATCAGGCGAAAATTGATATTTTCTTCCTGGGCCAGACTGATAAAACGCTTTGCTCGATTGGGGGTGTGAATGATAAAGGTATCAAAATAGATTTTATTAGAGATGCGATAGCCGAGTTGTTCAAGTCCTGCAATTAACAGCAGGGTATAACGATGAACGCGCTGGGCAATTAAACGTAAACCACGCGCACCGTAATAAATCGCATAAAACCCGGCAATGATTGCCAGTAGAACTTGAGAGGTACAAATATTACTGGTCGCCTTATCCCGTCGAATATGTTGTTCTCGGGTTTGCAGTACCATGCGGTAGGCTATTTTGCCCTGATGATCTTTAGATACACCAATAATACGCCCCGGGATGGATCGTTTGAAGGCATAACGGGTGGCAAAAAAAGCAGCATGAGGACCGCCATAGCCCATAGGTACACCAAAGCGTTGCGAACTGCCAATGACGATATCGACATTAAAATCCGCGGGCGGTTTTAATAACACCAGACTGAGCAAATCCGTAGCAACGGTCAGCAAGGCCTGTTGATTATGGGCAACGGTTACCACAGATGTCAGGTCGTGAATTTCACCCGTTGATCCGGGATATTGCACCAGTATGGCAAAGAAATTCTGCTGCTGAGATTGCTGATAAGGATTGCCGATATAGGTTTTAAACCCCAGTGAATTTGCCCGTGTCTGGACCACAGCGATGGTTTGCGGATGACAGTCCTGATCAATAAAAACGGTATTTGAGGTACTACTGGACAAACGGCGTGACATGGCTATCGCTTCCGCAGCCGCGGTAGCCTCATCAAGTAATGAGGCATTGGCTATTTCCATGCCGCTCAGGTCGGTGATCATTTGCTGAAAATTCAGCAGTGCTTCCAGTCGCCCCTGACTGACTTCTGCCTGATAGGGGGTATAGGCAGTGTACCAGCCAGGGTTTTCCAACACATTACGTTTTATCACTTCCGGCATCACCGTATCGTAATAGCCCATGCCAATCAATGAGGTGAAGACTTTATTACGACCACGAATTTTTTTAAGATGTTCACCTATCGCTCTTTCACTGACTGTGGCGGATATTTTTAGCGATTCATCACTTAAAATATCATCGGGTACCACCCAGTCAATTAAGTCATTCAGTTGTGTTAAGCCCAACTCCTCTAACATAGCATCCGTTTGACTCTGATTGGCACCAATGTGCCGACGAATGAAATTACCCCGCATTTCCAGTTGACTTAAAGGTATTAGATTTTGTCTCATACTGATCCCCTGTGATAGCGATGTGGCAGAAAGGGCAGTGCGGTAATTTGGGCGGTTAAGGTACGGTGTCTGACTTTAGCGATGAGTGATGAGTGCGGATAAGCAGCATCAATAAATGCCAGGGCAATGGTTTTTTTAAGACAGGGTGAATAACCACCACTGGTCACCATACCCACGGGCGTGCCTTTATCATCATACAGCGGGGTGTCAGCCCGGATCATTGCTTTTTCTTCAATAAGCAGGCCTGCAAGACGTTTGCTAACACCGGTCTGTTGTTGGCAGTGGATGATGTGCGCACCGGGAAAATGGCTGGCATTTTTTCTGAACGTCCAACTCAGTCCTGCCTCTACTGGACTAATGGATTCATCATATTCATGGCCATACAGGCCTAAGCCGGCTTCCAGTCGCAAACTATCTCGAGCGCCCAGGCCTATGGGTTTAATAGCCGCAAAGGCTAATAATTTTCTGGCCAGAGGTTCGGCATACTGGTTATCAATAGAAATTTCAAAACCATCTTCGCCTGTGTAGCCACAGCGGCTGATAATACAGGGCATGTGTTCAATTCGGGTAGTACAAGAGTGCATAAAGCTCAGGGTTGAGGCGGTTGCCGATAATTGAGCCATCAGCTGCTTAGCCAAAGGGCCTTGTATCGCAAACAAAGCCTGATCAGGCAAAATTTCAAGCTGACATTGACTGGATAAATGTGCCTGTAAATGCGTTAAGACTTTTGCTTTACAGGCAGCATTTACCGTCAGCATAAAGCCGGTATCAAGTCGATTGATCATAATGTCATCAATAATACCGGCATTAGTCCGGGTCAACACGGCATAACGTAGCTGACCGGGTTGTAGTCCCTGGATATTGCCCGGCGTGAGGGTTTCAAGGGCCTGGGCTACTGAAGCACCGCTCAGGGAAATTTGTCCCATATGAGAAATATCAAAAAACCCCAGTTGCTGCCGACAATGTAGATGTTCCTTAATAATGCCGTCGGCATAATGCACCGGCAGAGTATAAGCGGCAAAATCAGTCATTTTGGCCGCTAATTCAAGATGTAGAGCATACAGTGCGGTTTTTTTCAGTGCTGCCATGACTGGAAATAGTTATATCAGCTGAAACGGCTTAAGCAATAAAACGCCCGGGGGTTTTTGAGCGTCGTTGTTTTTCTTCTTTGATTTCTTGCTGCTGTTGCCGATATGGCAATAGCATAAAGTAAATGGCTAAGGCCAGAAATAGCCAAAACTTGATTCTATAGGCGTGTTCTAACTGATCTAACAATATGGGGTGATTCAGTAAATAAAGATTGAGGGAATCGAAAAGTTCCATAAAGGGCTCCTCATTGCATTTCAATGGCTGCAAAATAGACTGTTTTGATGCTTGAAAATTCAATGATGCATCTGCCCGCCAAGGGTTATGAAACTAACATGTGTCAGTTCTGTCTGTAGAAGGGATGGGGATGT
>JAPYOW010000063.1 GCA_029937975.1 Methylococcaceae bacterium
GGGGGATAAGGAGGATGATACAATATTATTGGCACCTTTTAAATCCGATGTCCCGGTTAGCTAGCTCGTTTTATACCCAGCCTGTCTGCTCATAATTTACTGTGAAGCCCCTACCGTAATGGTGTTGATATTTTCGGGTTTAACTCGCCGGTTAAAGGCATCTCTGATCGATTCAAGGGTTACGGCTTCCACTTTTTGTTGAAATACCTCCAGATAATCCAGAGCCAGTTGATAAAAACCAATCATCGAAACATAGCCGGTTAATTTGTTATTAGTATCAAAGCGCAGGGCAAAACCGCCGGTGATATTTTTCTTGGCAGCGATCAACTCTTGTTCTGAGGGACCTTGTTCAACAAAATTTGTTAAGGTTTCCTGCATGACCTGTACAGCTTGAGAAGTCTGGTCATTACGTGTTTGCAAACCCATGGTAAAAGTGCCTTTTCTAAGCAAGGGTGAGAAATAACTATAGGCACTGTAGGCTAATCCTCTTTTTTCTCTTACTTCACCAAATAATTGAGACACCAATCCGCTACCGCCTAAAATATGATTACCTACATACAGACTAAAATAATCCGGATCTTTGCGATGCATGCCCACCAATCCGGCTAAAACATGAGTTTGGCTAGAAGGGTATTCAATATGTTGCTTAATGCCTTGTTTGGGTGAGGCAACTTCAGTAAGTACGGGGGGTTTGGTTCCTGTTGCCAAATCAACAACTAATGATTCAGCAATTTCCATGGCTTGCTGTTTTTTTATATCACCGACAATAACGACCATGGCATTATTGGCAACATAGTATTTTTTATAGAATGCTTTTAAATCATCTGCGCTAAAGCTCAGGACTGTTTCAACCACGCCAGAGCCAGGATGTGCATAGGGGTGGTCTTTAAATAAAACCTTTGCAAAGGCTATGCTTGCCAATGCACCGGGTGATTCTTCTCTATGCTTTAGGCTTGCTAATGTTCTTTGTTTTTCACGTTGAAAATCAGCTTCATTAAAAACAGGCTGACTTACAATAGCACGTAGGGTTTTCAATGATTTCTGCAACAGTTTTTCTGCTGTCAACGAGCGTAATGACAGCGATGCCATATCTTTGGAAACACTGGTAGAAAATTGTGCGCCGACACTTTCAAAGCGGTTTGCTATCTGGTCTGCATTCCATGGGCCTGCACCTGTATCCAATAAAGCAGAGGTTAAGGAAGCAAGACCGTACTGATCGCCATCTCTGGCACTACCAGCATCAAATATTAGCCGGATATCGACCATGGGTAGTCCTTTGGTTTCCACATAAAACACCGGACTGCCCTGAGAAGTGTGCCAATTTTCAATGTTTGCTGCTGAATAAACCTGATGACTTAGTATTAATAAAACAAATCCTATGATTTTATTGTGCATGACGGCCTCCTGTGCCTTGGCTTTTTCGGCTTTGATCAGTAATCTCTTGTGGGTCAAGATACGCGATGGTTAACTGATCTTCCAGCAAATACTTGCGGGCAACATTTCTGACTTGTTGCGCAGTGATGTGGTTAATTTTATCAACATATTCCTCTACTTTTTCCCAGCCTAAGCCAGTCATTTCATACATCCCTAATTGCATGCCTTGATAGAAATTTGAATCCAGCTCATAAACAGCACTGGCCAGGACCTGAGCTTTTACGCGTTGTAATTCTTCATCTGAGACCAACTCTGCTTTTAAATCATATATTTCTTGCTTTAAAGCATATTCCATATCAAAAACGGTCTGGTCTGCTGCAGGCGTCGCATCCAGTAAAAATAACGTTGGCAAACGGGAAATCAAGTTATATCCTGCACCGGCTGAAACCGCTATTTGTTGACCTCTTACTAATTTTGAAGCCAGTCTGGCACTATTACCACCGTCTAAAATACCGGCTAAAACTTCTAGCGCATAAGCCTCTGATTCATCTTCAACAGTATTCAACACGGGCACTTTATAACCCATCAAAATATACGGTAGTTTAGCGGGTAGTCTGACTGTGGTTTTACGTATTCCGTGCTGTTCAATTTCTGATTGTGGCTTGAGGGTTTCTATGGTGCTGGGCTTAATCGCTGAAAAATACTTTTCGGCCAAAGCAAACACATCTTCAAAATTAACATCACCTACGACCACCAGTGTGGCATTGTTCGGTGCATACCATCGTTCATACCACTGCTGCAAATCTTCGACTTGATAATTAGCGATATCTGAAGGCCAGCCGATGACAGGGTTTTGATAAGGACTGTTGGAAAAAGCGATGGACATAAAATACTCTTGCATTTTAGATCGAGGTTTGTCATCAGTGCGCATTCTACGTTCTTCTGTCACCACTTCTAATTCTTTTTTTAATTCATCCGGATTTAAATGCAAATGACGCATGCGATCCGCTTCCAGCTTGAAACTGACTTCCAGTCGTGACTTTTCCATGGTTTGAAAATAGGCGGTATAGTCGCGTCCTGTAAAGGCATTTTCACGCCCTCCATTTTCAGAAATAATGCGGGAAAATTCACCTGCGGGGTATTTCTCCGTGCCTTTGAACATCATGTGTTCAAGCATATGGGAAATGCCCGTAATGCCTCCGGGCTCATAGCTGGAACCAACTTTATACCAAATCTGCGATACCACTACGGGGGAACGGTGATCTTCTTTCACCAATACCTTTAAACCGTTGTCGAAGTTACGCTCATGTACCTCTGCAAGGGCAATGAAAGGTAAATAAAATAAAGTAAATATAAGTAGCCTGAAAGACATGAATTCTCCGTTTTATGAAATGTTAGCGCTCCGACTATTCCAATAATCAATAGTTCCCTGTATTCTATACCTAATAAATTAAGTCGATGCCTAAAATTACAGGCCAGGCGGGCCTGATGCTGTAGCAGATGGCTATTCACTCTGAGAGTCTGGTGAAGATCGATTAAGCCATTACCCGTTATGTTTGGGTGATGTTTCATTGACTTCAGTAATCTCCGTTAACTGCGCTGCGTGCGTAGGCAATCGATTGCAGTTCCCAGCACTCCTCACAGATTCTGGCAAAATAAAAGATTTTATTTTCTCTCGAGTTTTGACGTAATAAACAGAATGACAAACACAAAAACGATGCTTTCCTGGAAAAATTATCTTGAGTTATGTAAACCCAAAGTGGTTGTACTCATTATTTTTACTGCCATCGTCGGCATGTTGCTTGCTGTACCGGGCATGCCGCCCATGGATAATTTTATATTCGGTATTGTGGGTATCGGTCTGGCTTCTTCATCGGCTGCCGCGATCAATCATTTTATTGATCAAAAAGCAGATGCAAAAATGCTCAGAACTCAAAATCGTCCATTACCCATGGGCGACCTTAATGCTAAAAATGTACTCATCTTTGCCATGACTCTTGGCGTGCTGGGGATGCTGATTTTGATTGTCTGGGTGAATATCTTAACGGCGGTATTAACCTTTCTGTCACTGATTGGTTATGCTGTGGTATATACCATCTACCTCAAGCATATGACCCCGCAAAATATTGTCATAGGAGGCGCTGCAGGCGCTGCTCCCCCGGTGCTTGGCTGGTGTGCAATTACAGGCGAAGTGCATCCTTTTGCATTATTACTTTTTCTGATTATTTTTGTCTGGACTCCACCGCATTTTTGGGCGCTGGCTGTGGCCAAACGTGAAGAATATGCAAAAGCACAAATACCCATGCTGCCTGTAACTCACGGTGCCAAATTTACACGGTTGCAAATTTTACTGTACACCGTGCTATTGCTTATCGTCACTTTATTGCCATATTTAACCGGCATGAGTGGTTTTATTTATCTGGGAACTGCCTTGGTTTTAGGGATTATGTTTATTTATTATGCTATTCAAATGATGCGTAATGACGATAATAAATTAGCCATGAAAACCTTTTTCTTCTCGATTAACTACCTGATGATTTTATTTGCAGCTTTGCTGCTTGATCACTATGTCCCGCTTAGCTTTTTATCATGACCAGCTTGCAAACAGAACATCCATTTGCTGAATTTATAAAAATTTTAGGCAAGGGGAAAAAAGGTTCTCGTTCTCTGACACAAGATGAAGCTTATCGTGCGATGGGGCTTATTCTTGCCGATAAGGTCGAAGCTATTCAACTCGGTGCTTTTTTAATGTTAATGCGAGTTAAGGAAGAAACGGCTGAAGAATTAGCCGGTTTTGTACAAGCAGCACGAGAGTCATTCCCTGTTGCTGACCTGCAGACAAGGGTTGATCTGGATTGGTCTTCTTATGCCGGCAAACGTCGTCATTTACCCTGGTTTTTATTATCCACTTTTTTGCTGGCAGAAAATGGTGTTCGTGTTTTTATGCACGGAGCAGGAGGACATACTCAGGGGCGTGTCTATACCCATAATGTGTTGCATGTTCTGGGATATCAATGTGCAAGCAGCATGGATGAAGCGGTCATGCAAATTAATGAAAATAATTTCAGTTATCTGTCTTTAGAACATATTTGTCCTAAATTGTACGATATGATCAATCTACGGCCTATTATGGGATTACGTTCCCCGGTTCACACACTGGTTAGGTTGCTTAATCCGTTAAATGCATCACACACTATTCAGGGTATTTTTCATCCCAGTTACCGACAGGTTCACCAAAAAGCGGCATTACTGTTAAACCAGTCCAGTATGGCTGTGATTAAAGGGGAGGGTGGGGAAACTGAACGCAATCCTGATATGGATTGTCTGGTTCAATCTGTGAAAAATCAACAGTTATCCGACGAACATTGGCCTGCTCTTTTTGCCCGGCGGCATGTCAAATCAGAAAACCTTGATCCGCAACAACTGGCAGATTTATGGCAAGGCAAAATCCGTGATGAATTTGCAGAAGCTACGATTATAGGTACCACAGCTATCGCTCTCAAATTAATCAATAAAGCAGCGTCACAACAACAAGCACATGATTTAGCGACAAGCTTATGGTTACAAAGAAAAGCGAAGCAGTTTTAGACGTTTGTCGTGCTGTCTTCTTTATCTGCAAATGCTTATTAATCCTGTAAACAGCCTATGATGATTTTAAAGCATACAGTCATGAGCTTTTTGTTATTAGCCTGTTTTAATGGGCTTGCCAGTGACAGAGTAGAAAAACAAGCCGCGATTGCCAGTGCCCATGCTTTAGCAACTTCTGCAGGGTTTGCAATTTTAGCTCAGGGCGGTAACGCTTTTGATGCCGCTGTTGCCATGAGTGCCACTTTAGCTGTGGTAGAGCCTTCTGGTTCGGGTCTGGGAGGCGGCGGTTTCTGGTTATTACACCGAGCCAGTGATGGCTTTGAAACCATGCTTGATGGCCGAGAAAAAGCACCTCTGGCTGCTCATCGGTCGATGTATCTGGATCAGCAAGGGCGCGTCATTCCAGGCTTGTCAAAAAACGGCGCGTTAGCGGCCGGTATACCCGGTTTGCCGGCTGCTTTGGTGCATTTGGCGGAGAAATACGGGCGTCTGCCCCTGGCGCAATCTTTGCAATTTGCCATTCAGTGCGCGGAGCAAGGTTTTGTCATCGGACAAAGACATAGCAAGTTATTAAAATTCAGATTGACGGTGTTGCAGAAACACCCAGAGGCAGCTGGTATTTTTCTCAAAGATAAACATTTGCCTGCTACCACATCCATTTTACGACAAACAGATTTAGCGCATACCCTTAAACAATTAGCCCGGGACGGCAGAAAAGGCTTCTATGCAGGAGCAGTGGCTGACCGGTTGGTTGACGGTGTGCGTAATGCAGGCGGTATTTGGACGCATCAAGATCTGCATGACTATCGGGTGGTGGAAAGAGAACCTGTCAAAGGTGAATATCACCAGGTAAAAATCACCAGTGCGGCGTTACCTTCCTCGGGTGGGGTGGTGCTGGTTGAGGCCTTAAATATTTTAGCTGGCTACCCCTTAGAGGATATTAATGCCATCAGTCGAAAGCATATTATCAGTGAAGCCATGCGCAGGGCTTATCATGATCGTGCTTTTCATCTGGGGGACAGTGACTTTGTTAATGTGCCTGTCAATCGCCTGATCAATAAAGACTATGCTGCAGGTTTAAGCAGTTCCATCAGATTAGATAAGGCCACACCGAGTGATTTTTTGGCCGGCAATTTTCAGGCAAAAATTCAAGGTGAAGATACCACGCATTTTTCGATTATAGATAGCGAGGGCAACCGGGTTGCCGCCACTTTGAGTATTAATTTCCCCTTTGGTTCGGGGTTTGTGCCAGCAGGTACCGGGGTATTACTCAATAATGAAATGGATGATTTTGTGAGTAAGCCCGGTGCCATGAATGGTTATGGTTTAGTGGGGGGCGAAGCCAATGCTATTGAACCGGGTAAAAGAATGTTGTCAAGCATGACGCCAACCTTTATAGAAGATGCAGAGCGAGTGGCTGTGTTAGGTACACCGGGGGGGAGTCGGATTATTTCCATGGTGCTGCTGGCTGTGCTGGAATTTGCTAAAGGCCATGGGCCTGAGTCATGGGTGTGGGAACCTCGGTTTCACCACCAATATATTCCTGATCAGATTCAGTATGAGAAGGGTGGTATGAGCCGTGATGAAATAGCGGGTTTGACCATGTTGGGCCATCAATTAAAGGAAGTTAGATATCGCTATGGCAATATGCAGGCAGTATTATGGAACAAAAAATCAAAGCTGTTTACCGTGGCTTCAGATCCCAGAGGTGAAGGCCTTGCCCTTATTCGGTAAGCATGGTTGAGCAGCAATATTTTGTCGATGTCTGGTATGGTGATATTTTGCTGGATGAAGCCGATGAACGCTATTGGTCTGTGCTGAATGAGCAAGAAAGAGTCAAAGCTCAGAGCTTCAAACGGCAAGATTTACAAAGAAAATATATTAAAACCCGAGCTGTCTTAAAGCTGGTTTTAGCCGGATATCTGCCGGTGGACGCGCAACAACTGTCAATAGCAACGGCAACCTATGGCAAACCCTATGTTCGAACCCAGTCGCCGGTGTATTTTAACCTGTCTCACCAGGGTAACAGGTTTGCCATTGTGGTCAGTAATATAGCTGAGGTTGGTATCGATATTGAGCAATACAGAGATAGAAAAAATTTGTCGGCATTAGTCGGCAAGTGTTTTTCAGACCAGGAGGCGAAATTTTGGCTGGCACTGCCTAATATTCAGCAGACAAAAATGTTTTATTGGTTTTGGGTCAGGAAAGAAGCGTTCGTGAAAGCTGTTGGCCGGGGTATTGCGCTGGGTTTGAATCAATGTGTTGTCAATCCTGATAAGCCATCCTGTTTTGCCAGTATACCCAGCGCTTATGGTCTGGCAGAAAATTGGAAAATACTGGATATACCGCTGAATGCTGATGAGGTGTGTGCCGTCGTGTTAAAAACCGCTGATGCTTTTGAATTTAAACAAACACTGTGGCGCTGAATACAATGACAGCGTTGCTGCTGATATTGAGTTTGTCCGGGTGTGCAACGCCATCGCAGCGGTTTCATCAAAAGACCCTTGAATTGGGCTTTACCGCCGAGAGACTGCAAGTCTCACAATTTCAGCATCAAATCTATGCTTCCAAAAATCTGCAGCAATCTAAAACACTGCATGTCTATCTGGATGGCGATGGCAGCCCCTGGGAAAATAAACGCCGGGTTGCCTACGATCCAACGGCCAGAAACCCCCTGATTCTGGCGTTAATGAAACAGGATGATACCCCGTCAATTTTACTGGGAAGACCTTGTTATTATGGCTTAAATGCACAGGTCGGCTGTGATAGCAAGTTCTGGACCTCACATAGGTACTCTGGCGCTGTGGTCTGGAGTATGGCCCAGGCGTTAAATCACTGGATCAAGCAGCAGGGTTTTAATCAGGTTGTTCTGATTGGCTATAGTGGTGGCGGGAGTCTGGCGATTTTAATGGCAGAAAAAATTCAGCATATCCACACCGTGCTCACGATTGCCGCCAACCTGGATGTGAAAGCATGGAGTGAATTCCATGGTTATGTAACGCTAAAAGGTTCGTTAAACCCGATTGAACAGGGTGAATTAAGCCGTCATATCCAGCAGATTCATGTGGCCGGTCAGGACGACCAGGTGGTTCCTGCTTTTGTTATCAAAAGCTATGCACAAAGTCAGCAGGGTGCGCGCTATTATGAATTCGCCGGTCAAGATCATGCATGTTGCTGGGAAGCGGAATGGCCGAACATATTGGGCCTGATTGAATAATTAAACAGAGTCTGCGGATGTTTTGAAAATGCATTGCATTATGGGGTGCTGAGTGGACATGTATGAGCGCTTTATGTTTGATTTATAAACGGAAAAGTGCTGTTATTTATAGCTTATTGTGTTTAATAATTTGTTAAAAAACATTGGGGTGTAAGCATTATTTCATGTTATTTCTATGAGTGTGTTTAAGTGTATTCCGGGTGCTTGGGGGCTTGCAGTGGCTTGCTAAAACTTAAGCATGGTATACTTCGTTTTTTATTTTTTAACTTGGAATGCTTCGTGAGAATAAAATTATTTCACCTGATGGTTTTGGCTTTATTGTTAATGTTTCAGTCAGCAAAAGGTGAAGATAGCTTTTTGGTTGAAAACATCCAGGTTCATGGCTTACAGAGAATTTCTGCAGGCACCGTGTATAACTATTTGCCTGTCAGTGTGGGTGAAGAATTTTCTCTGGAAAAAGTCGGTATTGCAATAAAAGCCTTGTTTAAAACGGGGTTTTTTAAAGATATATCGTTAGAAAGAGAAGGTTCCACGCTGATTGTCAAGGTGGTAGAGCGGCCGTCAATTTCAAAGATAATAATTGATGGTAATAACGATCTGAGTACAGAGGATTTAACCACCGCATTAAAGCAGATAGGCTTATCCGAGGGCAAGGTTTTTAATCAGCAGACCCTGGATAAGATGGAGCAAGAACTCAGACGGCAATATTTTAGTCATGGTAAATACGGTTTAAAGATAACGACGGAAGTGTCTTTATTAACACGTAACCGTGTGGGGATTCATATTGATATTTCAGAGGGGCGTGTTGCTAAAATAAAGCAAATCAATCTGGTCGGTAACGCAGTTTTTGATAATGAAGTTTTACTCGATAAATTTGCATTAAGTACCACCAATTGGCTGTCTTTCTATAGCAAAGATGATCAATATTCAAAACAAAAACTATCGGCCGATCTGGAACGTTTGCGTTCATATTATCTTGATCGTGGCTACATTAATTTTTCCATTGAATCTACACAGGTGGCGATAACACCAGATAAACAATCAATTTATGTCACTATCAATGTCAAAGAAGGTGCGGTATTTGTTCTTGATAAAGTGAAACTTTCCGGGAACCTGGTGGTTGATCCGGAAGAACTTATCAAACTGGTTCAGGTCGGTCCCGGGGAAATATTTTCACGTAAAAATGCGACAGAAACCTCAAGGGCTATTGCTGATAGATTAGGTGATGAAGGCTTTGCCTTTGCTAATGTCAATATGGTTCCGGAAATTGATGTAGCCTTAAAAACCGTGACAATGACTTTTTTTGTTGATCCGGGAAAGCGTGTCTATGTCCGTCGGATCAATATGAAGGGAAATACCAAAACCAGAGACGAGGTGTTGCGGCGGGAATTAAGACAAATGGAATCAAGCTGGGCATCTATGTCAAAAATAGAGCGCTCTAAAACACGCTTGGCCAGACTGGGCTACTTTGAAGACGTGAGTGTAGAAACACCGCCGGTCGTAGGGACTGCTGACCAGATTGATGTTAACTATACGGTGGTGGAAAAAGCATCGGGTAATTTATCGGCCGGGGTGGGGTTTTCTCAGAACCAGGGGATAGTGTTTAATGCCAATGTGTCACAAGACAATGTTTTCGGCTCAGGAAAACGGGTAAATCTGGCGTTCAATAATAGTGATGTGTTAACCCGTTATAGTGTAGGTTATTTTGACCCTTACTTTACTTTAGATGGGGTGAGTTTAGGTTTTAATCTGGGTTATAGTGCCAGAGATGCGGAAGAAGCGAATGTTTCCAGATATTCTACAGATGATATCTATGCCGGATTGAATTTTGGTCTGCCCTTGAATGAATTTGATCGCCTACGATTTAATATTGATCTTAAGCATACTGACTTAAATACCTCTGATCGTTCATCAGATCAAATTAGAGAATTTACTAAAAATAATGGTAGCAGTTATTTAAACTTGAGCACCTCGGTGGGTTGGACGCATGATACGTTAAATCGAGCTATTTTCCCCGATGAAGGGGGGCAGCAACGCTTTTCAGCAATGGTGACGATACCCGGTAGTGATCTTGAGTATTATAAGCTTTCTTATAAGCAACAGCAGTATTTCCCGATAGCAAAAGGTGTGGCTTTCAGACTTTTTGGTGAAGTCGCTTATGGTGACGGCTATGGGGATACTGACGAGCTACCCTTTTTCGAACATTATTATGCAGGGGGCGTGCAGTCTGTTCGAGGTTATGACGATAACACCATTGGTCCTAGAGATTCTAGAGATGATCCTTTTGGTGGATCTACTAAAATTATCGGCAAAGCCGAGTTGTTTTTCCCCGTTCCGTTTGTGGAAGATGTAAAATCAATCCGGATTGGTTCCTTTATTGATGCGGGGACGGTCAGCGATGGTTTTGACATAGGTGAGTTGAGATATTCTGTCGGGCTTTCTGGAGAATGGTTGTCGCCCTTTGGTGCTTTGGCTGTCAGTTTTGCCATACCGATGAATGCGGGAAGTGATGATGAAGAGCAGGTGTTTCAATTCTCATTCGGATCAGGGTTTTAGTTTTTTATTGATTTAATCTATAATCCTTTATGTTTTTATG
>JAPYOW010000011.1:0-28922 GCA_029937975.1 Methylococcaceae bacterium
GGGCTTAAGGAACTCGTTAAGTTACGCCTAGATAGATTTGATCAGTAGCAAGTGCGTGGACTTCAACATCACTTAATCCTGTTTGTACGATTCGTTTCGGTAGATAGCCATAATGAGGAAATGGCGCAGTCCTTATATGATTTATGATATTCATACATGGCTGTGGCATAGCGATAAAATTTATACCATTTTTACTTGGCGTATAAAAAATCAGATGTATTCCGGTGGGAAAGTGAAATATGCCGATTTAACATTATCCGATTTATCGCCAGGTGTAGCGTTTCTAACTAGCCCTGTGAATCTGCAAAATAGTTGATGCAGACTGGTTGATGTTATTGCGGAGCTCTTAATGACTCACAGCTTGATAAGGGTATTCAGCCTCAGGACCAGCCGGTCAGATGCAAATAAGCAGGGGAGTCGCTGTGCAAATGTTATCTTGAAAGCGGCTGCCAATTTATGTTTATTGCAACGGCAAGCCCGCTTTTCGCCATGCATCAGCCCCCCCTTCAAGATTGACCAGATTCTGGTAGCCTAGGGCATAAAGAGATCTGGCTGCAGCATTTCCCATGGGTCCGCCGGCACAATAAAGATAAATAATTGCTGTTTTATTCTCAGGCAGTTTATCTTTGAATTTCGCCACTTCGTTATAAGGGATAAAAAGGTCAGTGCCTTTTATATGCTTTTGTCTGGGGGTGTGGACATCCACCAGAAATATATCCTCATTTTGCATGATTTTATTTAACTTAAAGGCGGTTATCAAGGTCAGATAGTCGGGCTGAGAAAACATGCAACCGGTTAAAGTCAGGGCAAAAAGAAAGGGCAGTTGTACAAATTTCATGGATTAACGAGAGATGGTTTGGGTTGCGTTAATATTACTTGCAAATCAGTGATAAAACCAGAGTTCTGTGCTGTTTATAAGTTTAAATGCAGATAACTTTCCTGTTTCAGGAAACAGAGTGCCTGCTTGTTTCTAATGGGATTGTTCTTATGGAAAGTACAGTTAACAACAGGGCCGTTTGAGAGGGATTATTGAGGGTCAGATATCGCAGGATGACCTTCCGGCTAGTAAACCTGAAAAACCAAGGCAGACGACTGCTGGGGTTATTGAGAAAAATAAGGGTGGCCGTTAAAAAGCACAAAACTAGCCTGGCTTTTTTGCGCATAGATCAGCGGGGATACACGCATTGCAAAGATTGGGTTTAATACGCCTTTTAGCCCTGACCTTGAAGTCGTTGTAAAACCTAAAAGCTATCTCGGGAATCAGGTATGAATTAATTGGACAGGTTTTTGCTCTTGGCAAATAGCCATGCGTTACTATTTTTATCCTTAAAAACGGCTGTTTTGTTAAATTGAAAGGTGGGTTTTGTCATCGGGTTTTTAATGCATTGAGACGTCTGAGCTTTTGAAATTGGTCTTTTTTCATAATAACTCCTTAAATATATTGGAATAATGGCCATAGTCTATTAATATAAAGCCTTTATATGAACATAGAAAGACTGTGGATTTTAAGAAAAAGTTTGACGTTATAATTATTGGTGGTGGCCATGCTGGCACAGAAGCTGCGTTGGCGTCGGCGCGCTGCGGGGTTAAAACATTACTGCTCACTCAGAATATTGATACTTTAGGGTTAATGAGCTGTAATCCGGCTATAGGCGGGATAGGAAAAGGCCATTTAGTTAAAGAAATAGATGCGCTAGGTGGAGCCATGGCGAAAGCGGCTGATCTTGCGGGTATTCAATTTAGAACCTTAAATAGCAGTAAAGGTCCTGCTGTTCGTGCAACTCGAGCTCAAGCGGATCGCAGTTTATATAAGCAAGCAATACGAACTATCCTGGAAAACCAGGAAAACCTGATCTTGTTTCAACAAACGGTTTCTGATTTAATCGTTGAAGGTGACAAAGTTGTCGGTGTTAAAACGCAGATGGGACTGGATTTTTCTGCAAAAGCGGTGGTTTTGACAACAGGTACCTTTTTGGGTGGCTTAATTCATATTGGTTTGGAAAACTACAGTGGCGGGCGGGCAGGTGACTCCGCATCCATTGCCTTGTCAAAACGGTTACGTGAATTACCTTTTCGGGTCGATCGCTTAAAAACAGGTACGCCGCCACGTATTGATGGCAGAACTATTGATTTTGACAAGCTGGAAGTACAGCCGGGTGATGAAATCTTGCCTGTATTTTCTTATATGGGCCGGCGGGAACAGCATCCGCGTCAAATTCCCTGTTACATCACCCGTACGAATAGTCGGACCCACGATATTATTCGTCTGGGGATGGATCGCTCTCCTATGTATACCGGTGTGATTGAGGGTGTCGGTCCTCGTTACTGTCCTTCTATCGAAGATAAAGTCGTGCGTTTTGCTGATAGGGACTCCCATCAGATTTTTGTGGAGCCAGAAGGCTTGCAAACACATGAGATTTATCCCAACGGCATTTCGACCAGTCTTCCCTTTGATGTTCAGTGTCAGCTAGTTCAGTCTATGCTGGGTTTTGAGAATGCCGTTATTATTCGTCCTGGTTATGCCATCGAATATGATTTTTTTAATCCGATTGATTTAAAATCATCTTTAGAGACTAAACCAATGCAATGCCTGTTTTTTGCCGGGCAAATCAACGGCACAACAGGCTATGAAGAAGCCGCAGCACAAGGCTTGATTGCAGGATTAAATGCGGCAAGACTGGTTAATGACCTGGAAAGCTGGTGTCCACAGCGTGACGAAGCATATATAGGCGTAATGATTGATGATTTGATTACCCGAGGAACCCAGGAACCTTACCGTATGTTTACTAGTCGTGCGGAATATCGCTTATTGCTAAGAGAGGATAATGCCGATTTACGGTTAACTGAAAAGGGCTGGGAATTAGGTTTAGTGGACGAAACGCGTTGGCAAGCCTTTCAACAAAAACGTGAAGCTATTGCGCAATTACAAACTGATTTGACTAAGCAATGGGTGAGAGCGGGTACCGATAAAGCGCAGGAAGCTAAGCAATTATGGGGGAAAGAGCTTAAAAAAGAAGCCAGTATGATGGGCTTATTATGTCGGCCAGAAGTTGATATTGATAACTTACTTGAGTTAGCCGGTATGGAGACTATTGATGAGCAGGTGGCTCAGCAGGTTGCGATACAAGCCAAGTATTCGGGATATATTGCCCGGCAGCAGACAGAAATCAACAGAACAAAACGCTACGATCATTTAAAATTGGCTATCAACGAAGATTACAGTCAAGTTTCAGGGCTGTCCAATGAAGTGAGTGAAAAGTTAGCGCTACAAAAACCAGAAACATTGGGCCAGGCTTCGCGGATACCAGGGGTTACACCGGCAGCCATTTCTTTATTGCTGGTGTATTTAAAAAAGAAATCGGCCTAAGCCACTGGAAATGACTCGTTACCACGATCTCCGTGGGAATTTAGCAATAGACGCTCTGTATCCCGGTCTCCGGGACGGGAGCGTTATAAACTGCGTTTCCATGCAGGGCATGGGAACAAGATAACTGTATCACTCTACTGATTAAGTATTAATGGAAAATTGTCGACAGATATTACTGCAAGGGATGGATGAACTTGCTATTCCGATAGATGCCAAGCAACTGGAATTGTTGCTGGCGTTCATCAAACTGATTGAAAAATGGAATAAAGCCTATAATTTAACAGCGGTCAGGCAACCAGAGGATATGGCGCGTTTGCATATCCTTGACAGTCTGGCCGTTTTGCCTTTTGTAAAAGGACAGCGGGTCGCAGATATAGGGACAGGGGCCGGTTTACCGGGGATACCGCTGGCCGTGTTTTTACCGGAGGTTGAATTTACCCTGGTCGATTCCAATTCAAAAAAAACCCGTTTTGTGCAACAAGCGATTTTAGAGTTAAAACTCAAAAATGTTTCTGTATTGCATCGTCGGGTAGAAGATATTCAGGCTCAGCCTGTTTTTTCTACAGTTATTATGAGGGCCTTTGCAAGTCTGCAAGATATTATGCAATTAACCCGGCATTTGATAGATGAACAGGGAATTTTATTGGCGATGAAGGGGCAGCAATCTAATCAGGAGCTTGAGGCAATGACCGTTCCATATTCAATTATTCCTGTGCATGTGCCAGGCGTTGAGGCAGAAAGATGTTTAATTCAAATAGCAGGAGCGGCTAAGAATGGCTAAAGTGATTGCCGTTACCAATCAAAAAGGTGGCGTAGGAAAAACGACGACCAGCGTTAACCTGTCAGCCTCATTAGCGGCTACTCATCGCCGGATATTACTCATAGATATGGACCCGCAGGGTAATGCGGCTATGGGCTGTGGTATAGATAAAGAGCATGCGAAATATTCCAGTTGTGAACTGTTATTAGAAGAAGTACCGGTATCAGAAATCATTATTAAAAATGAACAATTAGGTTTTGATGTTATTCCCGGCAATTCTGATTTAACCGCAGCTGAGATACAACTGATGAATGCGATCAGCAGAGAAAGGCGGCTTGCTGATGCTTTGTTACAGGTGCAAGATCAATATGACTATATTCTTATTGATTGTCCGCCTTCATTAAATATGCTGACTCTGAATGCCATGGTGGCTGCCAATAGTTTATTGATTCCTATGCAATGTGAATATTACGCCTTGGAAGGGTTATCGGCATTGTTGTCGACCATGAAAAGTATTCAGGATAGAATTAATCCTAATTTGCATCTGGAAGGGATTTTAAGAACTATGTTTGATAATAGAAGCCGATTAACCAAAGATGTTTCAGATCAATTGTTAGAATATTTCAAAGAGGATGTGTTTAGAACGTGTATTCCTCGTAACATACGGTTAGCAGAAGCACCCAGTCATGGTCTGCCGATCATTCAATATGACAAAAAATCCCGTGGAGCCTTTGCATACCTGGCACTGGCGGGTGAAATGATAAGAAAAGAGACGAATTAGATGGCTGAAAGAAAACGCGGATTAGGGAGAGGCCTGAATGCTTTATTGGGTGATGTTCCTTTAAAAGCTGAAGAAAAAGTTCAAAACCTGCAAACCTTGCCGATAGAGTTTTTACAAAGAGGGAAATATCAGCCGCGTAAAGATATGAACCCTGAAACGTTAAGAGAATTGGCAGATTCCATTAAGGCACAAGGTATTATCCAGCCGATTGTGGTGCGTTTAATTGCGGGGCAGCAATATGAAATTATTGCAGGAGAGCGGCGATGGAGGGCGGCACAGCTGGCGGCACTGCAAGAAGTTCCTGTGGTGATAAAACAGCTTGATGATCGCAGCGTCCTGGCTGTGGCTCTGATTGAAAATATTCAAAGGGAAGATTTAAATGCGCTGGAAGAAGCAGAAGCCTTAAGAAGATTGCTTGACGAGTTTGAGATGACGCATCAGCAAATTGCAGAGGCAGTGGGGAAATCCAGAGCCACTGTATCCAACTTGCTACGTTTGCTGGATTTGCACAGTGATGTAAAAAGACTTTTGGAAAAAGGTTTAATTGAAATGGGGCATGCCAGAGCCCTGTTATCCCTGCAGGACGACAAGCAAATGGAAATAGCCACTAAAGTGGTGGAAAAAGGTTTAACAGTAAGAGCGGTTGAAAAGTTAATCAAGGAGCAAGGTAAGGACAAATCGGTCGAAGCCAAGCAAGTCGATACAGATACCTTAAGATTACAAGACGAATTATCAGAAAAAACCGGAGCCAAAGTCATCATTCGGCATCAGCATAATGGTCGGGGAAAACTGGTTTTTAGTTATACCAGTCTGGAAGAATTAGAAGGCATCATTGGCCGGATTCGATAACCAGGCAGGAAGCGTCTGACCACGTAGCGTGATGGATAATTGAATGAATTGATCGCCATCACGGTGCAGGCCTGATTTTTCAAGCAAACCAGAGCAGCCGGTAACCATAATTTCGTGGTGTTGCTGGATCATAAAAAGGCAGGTATAGGCCGCCCTGTTTCACAGCAAAGCCCCGGTAAATGGCGGTAAATGTCTTGTGCTTCAGAACTGAGGGAAATTGCCTGTACAGTATCTGCACTATCAAAACAGCGAATAAGGCCTCAATGTTTACTGTGCGTTTCAGATCAGGCGGTATGCATAGGGCGTTGAATTTTATCTCTAGTTTTATGAATAGTCCCAGTCATCATTCGATTTTAAACTGGCTTAATCAGACGTATTCTTCAGGATTTCATTAAATTGTTAAACCAGCACTTCCATTGCTGATATTTTGCAAGCAGTAGCGGATGTCGAGTGGCGATAATGGCGGCGGATTGTCTATAAGTTGCAGGGGCTAAATTATTAACCAGAATGGCCGTTCCTTGTAAACTGGCATGTTTTTGCAAGCAGGTAAAAACAGGGGCTGGACTGCAAATGGCAATGCCTTGTTGTAAGCAAGATAAATTTGCCAGTCCTCCGGAAAGATAAACCTGTGTATTATCAGGCTGCTGAATAAAGTCTTCTAATATTAAAGCGACTCGAAATATGATGGCTTCCAATATTAAGCTGGCAATCTGTGATTTTGAGAGGTGATCTGTCGGTCTGGAAAATTGCAAACCGAACTCGGGACGGAAAAAAGGGGCGCCAATTCCTGTGGGTTCAGCGATACAAAAGAGGTCGGGGATAGTGGCCAGATCTGCTATTTGGCATGAATGAAAAGGATAAGCTTGCAGGGCCATCGTTATGGAATTGAGGCTGCCTTCAATGGCAATGACATGCTTCTTTTGAGGGTCTTGATAGACCAGAGTACGCAAATAATGATTCACTTTGTGCCGGGCAGGTTTCGGTTCTGTGCGCACCACGAACCCTCCCGTCCCCAGATTGATAAGAATTTCATTTTTTGCAGCGCCGGTATGTACAGGGTCAGAGCACGTCACGTTGGCGAGTAAAGCAGCCGATTGGTCGGCTAAACTGACTTTCAAGATGGCCCCGTTAGTGAGTGTTAAATTGAACTGAGTCGAGGCTTGAATTTTAGGTAAAACCGGTAACGGTATGGCGAAAATATCGGTTAGTGTTTTTGACCATTGCCCCGTATGAATATCCAGTAGCAATGTTCGTGCAGCCATAGAGGCATCGGTTAGAAAATGCGCTCCGTCCGTCCAGTGCCAGATAATGAAGCTATCCAGTGTACCCACACGCAAGTTTCCATTAACAATGCCTGCTGCTAATACCGCTTGTTTTTGCAATAAAGTTCGCAATTTAGGGGCGAAATAATAAGGTGTCAGTGGTAGTCCGCTTAATTGTTTAATCAAGGAATTGTAGGGCATCAGTTCCGTACAGCTCGACTGCCCCGTCGTATCCTGCCAGGAGATCAGCCGGGTTACAGGGCGTCCACTGTGGCTATCCCAGATAAGGAAAGAGGAACGTTGATAACAGATGCCCAAAGATGGCCGGGCTTGGCAGTGATGCAGGCACTTTGTTAATAATTGTTTAGCGATCGATAAATATTCCATGGCATCACTGACACAGTGTCCTTGGTCCATCTTGATAGCAGGGGCGGGGAGTGAGAATACGGTCTGGATTTGACTGCTATTGTTACACAGAGCGGCCTTGATAGTGGTTGTACCCAGATCAAGCACCACGGTGTTCAGGCGCGTAGCCATGTGTTTGCACATGATGCAACTTCTTTATCTATAGTGCTCAGATCCCAGTTAAGTTCTTTGCTACAAAGTTGAGCAAAATGTCTTAATTCAGGTATTGTCATTTTATACAGAATCAGTAAAGGCATACGTCTGCGCAGTAGATCTTCCAGATGGATAACGTTTTCATTTTTTAGGCAGAATAGTAAATCCGCAACAATCAAGGGGACATGGGGGGTGATGCGTTGTGCGGATGAGGGATCTTGTTCTATGCTGGAAAATATTTGTGAGACACGTTTGCCGTGTCTGCGCAGCAGCCAGAGTGTGCTTTCATTATCAATACCCAGTGCGTGTGCGGTTTCAGAGCTGTGTTGGTTCCATGCCGGGAAGTCTTGTTCCGGTAGCCAGGGCATTGCTGTGGTATGGGTTTTACAGATACTATTTTTCCCCAGATACTGACATATCGTATCAACCATATGTGCAGCATCTTCACGGGATGAGGTTAATTTTCCGCCAATCGAGTAAAACAGGCCATTGTTAAAGGATTTTAATTCCCAGTCTCGACTGATGGATGATGGTGAGCGGTGAGTGCTACATTGCAGCACCCTGACGCCTGCAAATTGACCTTGAATGTCATTTTCTGTCCATTGGGTGTTCAAGGCAAAATTGGCTTCACGGAGCAAATACTCTATTTCCTGTTTTTCAACCTCGATGTTATTGATATTGCCGGTATAATTGCTATCAGTGGTACCTAATAACGTCAGGCCATACCAGGGGATGATAAAGAAAACCCGGCCATCACTCCTGGCGGTTAATAATAGCGCTTCATTGCTGAGTATTTTGGGCAGGACTAAATGTATCCCCTTTGATAATCGACCCCATTGTTTTTCAGTTGATGAATCAGCAATCCAGCGTCCTGTTGTTTTAGCAATGGCAGATGCCCTAATGGTCAAGGCTTGGTGGCTTATTTTATCGTAGACAATAGCACCTGTGATGATGCCGTTTTTTTTGATGGTTTCTTGCAGGCGACAATAATTTAAACAGCTGGCGCTGGCTGTATGTGCACCATCAATCACTTCTAATACCAAGCGGGCATCGTCGGTTTGTGCATCTAAATAGGTATAGCCCCCCTTAAGTTGCAAGGCATCAAGACAAGGGAAGTGAGCTGCAAAGGCTTGCGCATTAAAATAGCGATGTGTTTGCCGGGAGTGCAGAGTTCCAGCAAGACAGTCATAAATCATTAAGCCTGTTTTTAAACGTAATAAGCCCGCATAACTCTGCGCGGGGATACCAAACCGAAGTGGCCAGACCCGATAAGGTGCAGAATGTGTCAGATGCTGTCTTTCTTTTAATGATTTCTTGATCAGTGCAAAGTCTAAGGTCTGAATATAACGCAAGCCCCCGTGAATCAGCTTGCTGGAGGCTGAAGAGGTCCCGCTTCCCCAGTCATTTTGCTCGATGAGAAGGACTTTAAGCCCCCTGAGCGCCGCATCATAAGCGGTCCATGCACCGTAAATACCACCGCCACAAACCAGTAAGTCATAGTGTTGATCAATATCTGCAACAGAAGGTCGATTCATGTGGCTCTTATTTTGAATGCCAGTGTCAGCTCATCCGTAAGTAATATATCAACTTTCAACGCTAACGCTTTTTGAATGTCATGGGCGGTATTACAAGTATAAGTTGCCACCCATTTATGGCTGCTATGTAGCCACTGCATTAAAGTGGGGCTCAGGGTCTGGATAGGACAGCAGACGCCATTAATAAAATGGGAGCGGTCCAGGCTATTTTTAATATCCAGAAAACCCTGGTGTTTTCTGAAGGCATAAAATAATGGGATTTGGGTGCCGGATTGATGAGCATATTCCAGACATTCCAGGTTGAAAGAGGAGATGATAATATCGTTGTTTTGGGTTTTTCCAAGTAAATCTAGGCAGTGTTGTATTTTAAGCTGAGCGCTTAAACTATCTTCCCAGTCACGATGTTTGATTTCTATGTGCAACTTACATTGGCCTTTATAGCTATTGATAAATTCTTCTAAAGTGATGGGAGGTTCCGCGCCGGCAGAAGGAGAGGTACAGGCAAAATTTAGTTTTTTGAGCTGGGCAAAGGTGAAGTCACAAATATGATGATTCGGATATCCCTGCTCAGTTAGCCATTGATTGTGATAGAGGATAGCCACCTGGTCTTTGGTTAATTGCACATCCGTTTCAATGCCATCGGTTTTTTGTTGTAAGGCATGGTTAAATGCCAGACGAGTATTATCAGCCGCATTTTTTGTAGCACCTCTATGTGCATAGATAAAACTATGGTTTTTAGGGCGGGGAAGTGGCATGAATGTTTTCCCGTTAAATTTTTTTTAAGTATAGACAGCATGCAATAGTGTGCAGAAATTTTTATTTTTATCGATGCCTGTCACTATTTTACGGGGGGTGTTGTTCAAGTTGCGGGTTTCTTGACCGGGTTTTACAGTAGGGAGTGCAAACAGTTTACGCGGCTCAGGACGGGTATGTGTAAGGCATGGCAGGTGCTGTTTGCCGCAATAGGGGGCTTTCCTCGTGCTGATTTTACAGCCTGCATCCTGGCGCAAAGGTGCGGGATAGGAGGGCTATCTTGGCGAATGCTTCAATCTGACGTTGTTGTATTGCGGGTAGCTGTTTATAATTAAGCATTCGCATAGAAAGTAACCGTAGAAAAAGCGATACGGAAGTATGATTTAACAGTGCGGGTTGCATTTTGCTATTTTTGCAGAAATCAAACATGTTCGACTGATAATTTAGCACCATTTTATGGTATTCTAGCAAATTTGATTTTCAAGCTAGATTGAAAGGGCTTGAACAAGGATTTTGTGAGGAAACTCGGGCAAAAAGGCCTAAGTCTGGATCGACGAAAATAGTCAAGGTCTTGGGTAAGCGTTTTTTTAGGGATTTATGTTCGGATTCGTGCAAAAATCCGTAAAGTGAATGTTTCTTATCCGGCAAGTGAGCGAGGATCAGGTTAAAATCGCTGTTGAATCCTCGTTACCAAGTATGTCACTTGCTTTTATTTAGGATAAAGAAAACTTATGCGAACGCGCATTAAAATTTGTGGTTTTACCCGGGCTGAAGATGCAGTGGCTGCTGCAGAACTGGGTGTAGATGCGATTGGTTTGGTCTTTTACCCTCCGAGTCCTCGGTCGGTCACGATTGATCAGGCAACGCGTATTGTCAGTGCTTTACCGGCATTTGTTTCTGTCGTTGCATTGTTTGTTGATGAACAGGAATCACAAATACGAGAGGTACTCAGTAAAGTAGCGATAGATGTTATTCAGTTTCATGGGGATGAGCCGGCAGAGGCATGTAACATATACAATAAGCCCTACCTGAAAGCGATTAGAATGAAACCAGGGCTGGATGTCAGACAGATAGCCAGTACCTATCATGATGCATCTGCATTGCTCTTGGATGCATATCATCCTGGGGTTAAGGGTGGCAGTGGCAGTCAATTTGATTGGGATTTAATTCCAGCGCATTGTTCCTTGCCGGTTATATTGGCAGGAGGCTTGCTTGTGGATAATGCAAGTCAGGCTGTGCAGGCGGTCAGGCCCTACGCACTGGATGTCAGTAGTGGGGTTGAGGCTGAAAAAGGTATTAAGGATGTAGCAAAAATGGCTGCATTTATTCAACAGACAAAGGAAGGCGATAGACTAAGGGTGATAAATTAAGATGACTGACATGTATAACATGCCGGATGAAAAAGGCCACTTTGGACCTTATGGCGGAATTTTTGTAGCAGAAACTTTAATGCCTGCGATTACTGAACTGAATGTGGCGTATCAACGTTACATGAAAGATCCTGAATTTTTGGCGGAACTGGATGAGGATTTAAAACACTATGTAGGACGGCCATCCCCGCTATATCATGCAGAACGCTGGAGCAAGGAGCTGGGGGGTGCACAGATCTATTTAAAACGTGAAGATCTCAATCATACCGGGGCACATAAAGTTAATAATACCGTTGGGCAGGCTTTGCTGGCCAAGCGCATGGGGAAAACCCGTATTATTGCCGAAACAGGCGCAGGACAACATGGTGTGGCAACGGCCACAGTCGCAGCAAGACTGGGTTTGGAATGTGTTGTCTATATGGGCGCTGTGGATGTGGAAAGACAATCTCTCAATGTTTATCGAATGAAGTTGTTGGGAGCGACAGTCATTCCTGTTGAGTCAGGTTCCCGGACCTTGAAAGATGCGTTGAATGAAGCGATGAGAGACTGGGTGACAAATATAGATGATACTTTCTATATCATTGGTACCGTCGCCGGGCCTCACCCTTATCCGGCAATGGTGAGAGATTTTCAGACCATTATTGGTCGTGAAGCTAAACAGCAATGTCAGGAAATGACAGGGCGTTTACCTGATGCATTGGTTGCCTGTGTAGGCGGCGGCTCAAATGCCATTGGCTTGTTTCATCCTTTTATTGATGATAGTTCCGTCAAGATTTTTGGCGTGGAGGCTGCGGGTGACGGGATTGAAACCGGAAGACATTCTGCACCTTTATGTGCAGGTAGACCTGGCGTTTTACATGGTAACAGAACCTATTTGATGTCGGATGATGATGGTGAAATTATTGAAACCCATTCCATTTCTGCGGGGCTTGATTACCCTGGCGTCGGGCCTGAACATTCCTGGTTGAAAGATATAGGTCGAGTAGACTACGTTAACATTACCGATAATGAAGCGTTAGAGGGCTTTCATGCCTTGACGAAATTGGAAGGTATTATTCCGGCATTGGAATCCAGTCATGCCATGGCTTATGTCATGAAGTTAGCGCCGACCATGAATAGCAGTGAAACCATCATTGTTAATTTATCGGGGCGTGGTGATAAAGATATGCATACCATGGCTGAACGTGAGGGCATTAAGATATGAGCCGTTTAAAAAACCGTTTTGAGGAATTAGCCAAATCCGGTCGTAAGGCATTGATCCCTTTTATTACTGCAGGTGATCCAAATCCTGATTTCACGGTGCCTATGTTACATGCACTGGTTGAATCTGGAGCCGATGTTATTGAGTTAGGTGTGCCATTTTCAGACCCTATGGCCGATGGGCCGGTGATTCAACGCGCGAGTGAACGTGCTTTAGAGCATCATATGGGCTTGTCTAAGGTGTTGAAATTGGTCGCTGAGTTTAGAAAGACGGATCAATTAACACCGGTGGTGTTGATGGGGTATTTGAATCCTATTGAAATTATGGGTTATGAGGCATTTGCCAATGCTGCACAGCGTGCAGAGGTAGATGGGGTGTTAACGGTGGATTTGCCACCTGAAGAAGCAGAAGAATGTGTGGCTTTATTAAAAGCCCGAGATATTTCTCCGATTTTTTTATTAGCGCCGAATAGTCCACCTGAAAGAATTAGAAAAATGGATGCTGTGGGTAGTGGCTACCTTTATTATGTTTCTTTAAAAGGTGTGACCGGTGCCGGCCATTTAGACACAGAAGATGTCAAACGAAAATTACTTGAAATTAGAGAAAATTCTAATTTGCCGATAGGTGTTGGTTTTGGTGTTAAAGATGCTGAGACTGCAAAAACCCTTTCAGCAATTGCCGACGGTGTAGTGGTAGGGAGTGCATTTATTCGTAAGATTGAAGAAAATCTGGATAATCCAGAAAATGCGAAGGCAGAAATTATTGCATTAACAAAGTCCATGCGCCAGGCCATGGATAGTTAAGTCCGGAGTAGATAACGATGAATTGGTTTGAAAAATTAATCCCTGCGACTATCAGAACAGAGTCATCTGTTAATAAAGGTTCAGTGCCAGAGGGTTTATGGAATAAATGCCCCAGTTGTGATGCGATTTTGTATAACGCAGAGCTGGAAAAGAATTTTAGTGTCTGTCCAAAATGCGATCATCATATGCGGATTTCGGCCAGAAGGCGCTTAAATATGTTTCTGGATGAAGAGGGGCGTATAGAATTAGGCGCGGGTCTAAAAGCGAATGACCCTTTGAAGTTTAAAGATACAAAAAAATATAAAGACCGGCTGAGTCAGGCTCAAAAAGCGTGTAAAGAAAATGATGCCCTGGTGGTCATGCAGGGACTATTGAATGGCAAGGGTATTGTTGCGGCGGCATTTGATTTTGGCTTTATGGGCGGATCCATGGGTTCTGTTGTAGGTGAACGCTTTGTTCGTGGTGTCAATAAGAGCTTAGAGCTAGGCATCCCTTTTATTGTGTTTACTGCCAGTGGCGGAGCCAGAATGCAAGAGTCCTTGTTTTCCTTATTTCAAATGACTAAAACCAGTGCGGCTCTAACCCGGTTGTCAGAGGCGGGTATCCCTTATATTTCATATATGACTGACCCGACAATGGGGGGTGTATCTGCCAGTTTAGCGATGCTAGGCGATATTAATGTGGCAGAACCGAAAGCATTAATTGGTTTTGCTGGTCCGCGCGTCATTGAACAGACAGTGAGAGAAAAGTTACCTGAGGGTTTTCAAAGAAGTGAGTTTCTGCAAGAACATGGCGCCATTGATACGATTATTGATCGCCGTGAGATGAGAGAGACCATAAGCAGTATTTTATCTATGTTGATGGCGGCTAATTATGAACAAATAAATAAGCAGTCTGAGACGGTTGATAATCTCGAAGTGGTCAGCGATGTCGAGGATGATGAAAGGCAGATAGATCAGGAATAAGATATTCAATGGCGCGTTTTGATTCGCTTACAGATTGGCTGGTTTGGCAGGAAGGCTTTCATCCACGTTCCATTGATTTAGGGCTGGAAAGAGCATCCGGTGTTTTTAAAGCGCTTAATCCTGATGCGCTAAAACCCCTGACCATCATAGTGGCTGGAACTAATGGCAAGGGTTCCACCATTGCTGTTCTAGAGGCAATCTATAGAGCACAGGGTTATCGGGTGGGGGCTTATACATCACCACATATTTTAAAGTACAACGAAAGAATCAGAATTGATGCGCAACCGGTGACGGATGAGCAGATTTGTCAGGCATTCGAAAGAATTGATGCGGTTCGTAACGAGGTATCTCTCAGTTACTTTGAGTTTGGCACTTTGGCTGCACTGGATATTTTTTCTCGGTCGGATCTGGATATTCAATTGCTTGAAGTGGGCCTGGGTGGGCGTCTTGATGCCGTCAACATCATTGACTGCGATGTCGCTCTGATTTCCAGTATCAGTATTGATCATATCGCCTGGCTGGGCAAGACACGCGAAGCCATCGGCCATGAAAAAGCAGGTATTTTTCGAACAGCGGTGCCTGCAGTCGTTGGTGATATTGACCCTCCTTATTCCTTATTGACATGTGCTAAGGAAATACAAGCTCCCTTGTTTTGTATCCATCAGGCGTTTAGTTACCAGCTGAGTGAGAATGGCAGCTGGGACTGGTCGACTCAGGCTCATGAGCAGTCATGTGGATATAGATCGTTGCCCGCTCCTGCATTAAAAGGCAAGCATCAATACCGTAATGCTTCATCGGCTTTAATGGCCATTTCCCAAATGCAAAAACAATTGCCGGTCAGTGAGGCCTCTATTCATCAAGGTCTGCAGACTATCCAGTTAAAAGGACGATTTCAATTAATTGAAGCGGAAGTTCCCGTTTTATTGGATGTTGCTCATAACCCTCAAGCAGTTACTGCTTTGCTCAGCTATCTGAGAGAGGCTTTTCCAGATAAAAGGGTTTATGCCATTTTTTCAATGATGAAAGATAAAGATATTACGGGGGTCATGGAAATCATCAAGCCCGTGATCAGTCATTGGTTTTATGCACCGATTAATATACCTAGGGCCGTGGGAGCTGCATCTATGAAAGACTGTTTTTCGCAATGCGGTATTAAAAATGTTAATTTAAGCAGTAAGGATAGTGCCGAGGCTTATAATGCCGCAAAGATTCACGCAAAACAACACGATTTAATACTTGTTTTTGGGTCTTTCTTTTTGGTTTCAGAGTTTCTGGCTGAATTTGAGAAACAATGAGGTTATCTATGGATCAGGAATTAAAACAACGTATAGTAGGAATAATTGTCATCACAGCACTGGCGGCAATATTTGTACCGATGTTATTTGACGAACCTATCGGCGAGAGTGGAAAAGAAATCAGTGCCTTGAAAATTCCGGATTACCCTGTTTATGCTGTAAATTCAGTGGTTTTACCTGAGACGATTGAGCAGGTGATTGATTTACCAGAATCGTTAAGCATCAAGGCATCATCAACTCAAAGCCGTGCTCAGAGATCAACTTCAGATATGCAACGCTGGTTTATTCAGGTGGGTATTTTTGAGCAAGAAAGTAATGCTATTTCATTGCAAAATACCCTTATTAAACAGGGGTTTCCTGTGATAATAACGCCGGTATTCAGTGAGCAGGATATTTTTTATCGGGTCAGGGTAGGTCCTGAACTGGATGAAAAAAGAGCTGAAGTTATGAAAGCTAAGATTAGTGAGATGAACAATATCAACGGTATGTTAGCGATTGCAGATAAATGAGCGCATTTTCGTGTCCAATAAATTGATATAAAGGTGTAAAGTTAAATGATCTGGATCGATTATACTATTGTGGGCTTGGTGCTGATTTCCTCTGTGATCGGTTTGTTACGTGGTTTTATTAAAGAAGCCTTTTCATTAGTGATCTGGATGGTAGCGATTTGGATAGGTTTAACTTTCAGCAGAGAATTTTCTGTTTTTCTGGAAGAATGGGTCGATTATCCCTCTGCCAGGATTGCCATAGCATTTGCGCTGCTATTTTTGGTGACTTTAATTTTAGGAGCCTTAATTAGTTATTTATTAGGCGAACTGGTCAGGAGAACCGGCTTAACGGGATCAGACAGGTTTGCCGGTATGATCTTTGGTATAGCACGTGGACTGGTTGTCGTGTCTATTGCTGTGATGCTGGCGGGCTTAACGCCATTGCCGGAAGATTCCTGGTGGAAAGAGTCTATGTTGATTCCGCCGTTTCAATCCTTGGCTGTTTGGCTACGTGATCAAATCCCCTCAGGCTTAGCGGGTTATGTAAATTATTAGATTCTCTGACAATACAAAATCTTAAATGTTGGGTTTTGTTGTTTTATGATGAGGCGTTGTGGAACGGCCTCATTCATTATTCAGCGACATAATGCTGAATAGATATAACGTTAGTTCTTTTTTTTAAAAACAGGTTTAAAAATATGTGTGGTATTGCGGGTATCGTATCTCATCAAAATGTTAATCAGGAGCTTTATGATGCACTGACCGTGTTACAGCATCGTGGGCAAGATGCTGCTGGTATTGTCACCTGTGATAAAGGTCGGTTTTATTTGCGGAAGGATAATGGCTTGACGCGTGATGTTTTCTCCACTGATCAAATGATGAAGTTGAAAGGAAGCATGGGCATAGCGCATGTCAGATATCCTACAGCAGGATGTTCAAGTTCGGCAGAAGCGCAGCCATTTTATGTGAACTCTCCCTTTGGTTTGACTTTGGCTCATAATGGTAATTTAACCAATATAGAGGAATTAAAAAAGCAACTCATGGTGGAAGATCAGCGGCATATTAATACCGATTCTGATTCTGAAATTCTGCTGAATATTTTTGCCCATGAATTACAGCGATTAGGCAAATTACGATTAGATGTAGATGATGTGTTTCAGGCTGTTTCAGCCGTCCATAAGCGTTGTCGTGGTGCTTATGCAGTGGTAGTCATGATTGCAGGTTTTGGGATATTGGCATTTCGCGACCCTAATGGTATCAGGCCTCTGGTTTTTGGCGAGAGAAAAACGGAGCGGGGGACTGAATTCATGGTGGCATCAGAAAATGTCGCGCTAAACGGCCTGGATTTTGAATTGATTAGAGATGTGGCACCTGGAGAGGCTATATTTATTGAAGCCGAAGGAAAGTTGCATACCAAGCAATGTGCTGATGTGGTTGATCATTGTCCTTGTATTTTTGAATATGTCTATTTTGCCAGACCTGATTCGACGATTGATGATATCTCTGTTTATAAGGCGCGTTTAAGAATGGGGGAGAAACTAGCGGATAAAATTCTGCGTGAATGGCCGGATAATGATATTGATGTGGTGATCCCTATTCCAGATACCAGTCGAACCTCGGCTTTGCAAATGGCGTTCAGACTCAAAGTAAAGTTTAGGGAAGGCTTTATGAAGAATCGATATATAGGGCGCACCTTTATTATGCCGGGTCAGAAAATGCGTAAAAAATCCGTTAAACAGAAACTCAATGCCATTGGTTTGGAATTTGAAGGAAAAAATGTATTGCTGGTCGATGATTCTATTGTGCGAGGAACAACCTCAGAGCAGATTATTCAAATGGCCAGAGATGCAGGGGCAAGAAAAGTATATTTTGCCTCAGCAGCACCTCCGGTAAGATACCCCAATGTTTATGGTATTGATATGCCGGTGGTAGACGAATTGATTGCCCATAACCGCACTGAAGAAGAAGTTGGTATGGCGATCGGTGCAGATAAGATATTTTATCAGGATCTGGATGATTTGATTGAATGTGTTCAAAAAGGCAACACTAAAATAAAACATTTTGATACTTCCTGTTTTAATCGTGAATATGTGACCGGGGATATTGATGATGCATATCTGGATCGCATTGATTATTTAAGGAATGATACTGCGCAGGCCGAGCGTAATGATGGCAACTTTATTATTGATATACAAAACGCGGTTTAATAATTATTACAAATAAATGACTGATTTTAAGTGGAACGACTATTCATTAGAAACACAAGCAATACGAGCAGGGCATGACCGCACGCATGAAGACGAACACAGCATGCCAATTTTTGCGACATCCAGTTATGTTTTTAACAGTGCCGAAGAAGCTGCCTTAAGGTTCACGGGAAAAAAACCCGGTAATATTTATTCACGTTTTACCAATCCTACAGTCGAAGTTTTTCAAAAACGCCTGGCTTTAATGGAAAAAGGTGAGCGTTGTCTGGCTTTTTCATCCGGCATGGCGGCCATCATGGCAGTCGGTATGGGCCTGCTTAAGTCAGGTGATCATGTGGTTTCGTCACGGAGTGTGTTTGGCAACACGGTGTTACTGTTTCAAAACTATTTTGGCAAATTTGGCGTTGAAACTGATTTTGTGAAGTTGACAGAACCGGCTGAATGGGAGGCTGCTATCAAGCCAAATACCCGTTTTCTATTTTTAGAAACACCGTCAAATCCACTGATAGAAATAGCAGATATTCAAGCCATTGCAGATATAGCGCATAAACACGATTGTTTGTTAGTGGTGGATAATGTTTTTTGCACCCCTGTTTTGCAAAAACCACTCGAATTAGGTGCTGATATTATCGTGCATTCAGCCACCAAATATATTGATGGACAAGGCCGTTGTGTGGGCGGCGCTGTCATTGCCAGTGAAGAAATTATAGAAAATAATATCTACCCTTACTTGCGTACCGGGGGGGCAACGATGAGTCCATTTAATGCCTGGGTTTTTTTATCAGGATTAGAGACTTTAGCTGTCCGCATGAAAGCGCATTGCGATAATGCATTTGAGTTGGCAAAATGGCTGGAAGGTCGCGAGAGTATTGCCAAGGTACATTATCCTGGGTTGACATCTCATGCGCAGCATCAACTGGCTGTACAGCAGCAAAGTCATTTTGGCGGGGTCGTGAGTTTTGAGTTAAAGGGTGGTCAGGAGGCTGCGTGGAAGTTAATAGACGCGACTAAAATGCTATCAATTACTGCAAATTTGGGCGATGTCAAAACTACGATTACGCATCCGGCAACCACAACGCACGGAAGGTTGCCTCCAGAAGTCAGGGCAGAAGCGGGTATTAAAGACAGTTTAGTGCGAATTTCCGTAGGACTGGAGAATATAGAGGATATTAAAATGGATTTGTTAAAGGGCATGTAATTTGCCTTTGCCATGTCACAATTAAGATAAATTATTTCTTGTGCATCAAAATAAATTTGCCCACCTTACTGTAGCGGTTTTTATTATTTAATCAGCAAGCTGAAGTTAAGCTACATTAATTCAGCAGGGGAAATATTTTTAGTGGACAGCAGAAAACACTTATTAGGCTGAATGGGGCTATGACGAATACACGATGGCATGAAAAGGTTGAATTATTAATCAGTAAGATTGCCAGAGCGGCTTATCAAGGTATCATCGTAGCAGTCACTGGTATTATTATTGCGACTCTGGCAGTTTGTTTTTACCAACGTGGTGAAATTTCAATAGTCGGCATTATCTACGCGCAACAAACTAGCGTTGCATTGTGGGTGTTAGATCTTTTTCCCTTGCTTTTTGGTTTTTGGGGGCAGTATGCCAGTGCTCTGGTGGGTGGGGAAATTCAAGCGCCAGGCAGTGGCACGGAAGATCTGGAACAAAAGCTAGTTTACGCCACACACCATGATGTGAAGGCTGATCTCCAGAGTCCGGCATTGTTTTATGAGAGTATCGGGCAGGGTCTATTATCTGCTAAACAGCACCATCGATTGCTATCTCTTTTACTGTTTGAAATAACGAATTTCAAAGAGGTCTCTGCTACCTTAGGAAGAACCAGCGTTGATCTGCTCATCAGCCATTTTTGTAAACGTCTGCAAGAGCTTGATTTAAGAGCTGGTTGTGTCGCAAAAATGGATGAAGGTAGCTTTAGTGTTTTCATTGCTGATGCAGTGGATAAGAATGAGATGGTCTTATTCGCCAAGCAGATCCAAAAAGTTTTTGAGCCTGCTTTCGCAATTGAGCAATTGTCATTTTCTACACATGCAGAGATAGGCATTGTGCCTCTTTCCGAGCAGCGATTGTCATTTTTTGCACAGCTTAAGATGGGCATCGTGCATTCTTCCGAACAGGGTGAGGATGTTCACAGTCTGATGCAAAAAGCGGGGATAGCTCTGCATATGGCGAGTATCTCGGAGGCAGGGTATGCGGTATATAAACCTTCATTTGATCAGCACAGTCCGCGTCGTTTACAACTGACGGGGGAGTTGCGGCACGCCATAGCAAGAAAAGAGTTAAAACTGATTTATCAGCCTCAAGTCTCTATTCAGGCGGGTGTATTATTGGGTGCCGAGGCTTTAATACGATGGCATCATCCCAAGTATGGTGTTATTTTTCCAGATGAATTGATGCCTCTGGCAGAGTGTGCAGACATGTCGAAGGCCTTAATGCTATGGATGCTAAAGGAAGCATTTCAGCATTGTGCACAATGGCGTAAACAGGGTAAAGATTTAACCATTGCAGTCAATTTATCTGTCAAACAACTGCATGATCCGGCGCTAGCTGATTTAATTGCTGATGTGGCGGTTTCGACGGGCATTCAGCCAGCCTGGATTATTCTTGAGATTACCGAAGATGCCATAATGACAGACCCGGAGTTGGCCGTGGAAATCATTGAGCGTTTGACTAAAAAAGGTTATCGATTTGCCATTGATGGTTTTGGTGCGGGCTGTTGTGCACTGACCTATCTGAAAAAAATGCCGCTGAGTGAATTAAAAATAGAGCCTGCCTATGTGCGAGATATTTTGACCAGTGAAAATGATGATGCCCTTGTTAATGCCATGATCAATATGGCGCATGATTTAGGTTTTCAAGTGTCCGCAGCAGGTGTTGAAAGCGAGGGTATTTTGAGAAAACTAAGAAGCTATGGGTGTGATATTGCTCAGGGTCATTATGTCAGTCAGCCTTTTTCTATGACAGACTTTGAGCAATGGATGAAAAAGAGTCGCTGGCAAGTCAACGGACTGGCTCTTTAGAAAAGCAATTTTTCAGGGTTTAGTGATTAATATTCAACGTTCTTTACTGGGTGTCTCTACTCGCTATCTTTTGTATTGGAGGGTGTCGGGGGTTGATTTATCAGTGCGGTTGAATACGTCTATGGCCACTAGCAAGTTGCTGTCAGGTGTTGCTCAAACTACTGAATGTACGGTAAGCGCTATAGGATGGCGAAGAATAAGCCAATAGATTTTGATATGTTCGTCATGGCTATGGCTATCCCGTTAGCACCGACGAATGAGATTCCTAAACCCGGTCATATCATCAAATGACGGGATAACGGGCAGAATAATAAAGATCTGGATTAATACACTGTTTGAAAAAGAATGAGTGGTTTTTGGCTGAGAGGAATGGTGTGAATTTTAGGCCGCTACAGGCGTAGCTATTGCGGGCGATAGTCATGCATGTCTCGTTGAAATAGACTGGGCGTTAGAGTCTTTATTGGCATTAAGTCAGCATGAATTCAGCTGAATATCAGGTCTTGCCATCATCAGGCCAGAATTGAGCCAGGTTTCTTAGCCGTTTTTTTTTTATTGACCTTTTTTTTGGGACTGCCGAGCATTTCGCTGATGCTTGCTACAATGTTGTCGGTGGTTATACCAAATTCTTTAGCTAAATCTGCAGCAGGTGCAGACTCCCCAAAGCGGTCAATGCCGATGACTTTGCCTGCAAAGCCGACATAATGACGCCAAAATAAAGTGACGCCGGCTTCAACAGCCACGCGGTGGGAGACCGATTGAGGTAATACACTTTCTCTATATTGTTCATCTTGGCTGTCAAACAAAGATGTACAAGGCATAGAAACAACGCGTACTGGCCAGCCCTGGTCGGTTAAAATCTCAGCGGCTTGCATGGATATTTCAATTTCGGAGCCCGTGGCAATGATAATGACTTTCGGTTTTTTTGCGCAGTCCTTAATGATATAGCCCCCTCGCTTTATGTTGGCTATTTGCTCATCTGTACGGGCTTGATGGGCCAATGTCTGACGTGAGAAAACCAGACAGCTGGGACCATTTTGCCGGGCAATAGCGGATTGCCAGGCGACTGCAGATTCAACAGCATCACAGGGGCGCCAGACCTCCATATTCGGGATTAAACGTAAGCTGGCTAGTTGTTCTATAGGTTGATGGGTTGGGCCATCTTCACCTAAACCGATAGAATCATGGGTGTAAACATGAATGACGCGTATCTTCATGAGTGCAGCCATGCGTAAAGCATTGCGGGCATAGTCTGAAAACATCAGAAAAGTGCCACTATAGGGAATAAATCCACCGTGTAAATGGATGCCATTCATGATAGCTGTCATGCCAAACTCGCGCACACCATAGTATATGTAATTACCATCACTATCCCACTCGTTTATCCCTTTGCAGCCGTCCCACAGTGTCAAATTTGAAGCGGCCAAATCTGCCGAGCCGCCAAGCAGTTCAGGAAGTAACGGGCCAAAAGCATGGAGGGTGTTCTGGGATGCCTTTCGGCTGGGAATGTTTTCTGCTTGCGTGTTAACCTTGGCTATAAAGGTATTGGAGTCATGTTCCCAGTTTTCTGGTAACTTTCCCATCACGCGGCGTTTAAATTCTTTTGCTAGTGCAGGGTGATCCTGGCTGTAGGATTTGAACAATGAATGCCATTGCTGTTCGGCCGCATTGCCTTGTTCAGTGGCATTCCAGCTGTCCAGGATATCAGCTGGGATTTCAAAGGCAGGATATCGCCATTGGAGTAATTTTTTTGCTAAGGTGATTTCATCAACGCCTAAGGGCGCGCCATGGCAGGACTCTAGTCCTTGTTTGTTAGGTGAGCCGTAACCAATCGTGGTTTTACAACAAATTAAACTGGGTTTGTGGCTGACTGCTTGCGCCTGCTTGATGGCAGCTTCAATAGCATGCGCATCATGACCATCCACGCGGGAAATGACATGCCAGCGATAGGCATCAAAGCGTTTGACTGTGTTGTCGGTAAACCAGCTTCTGACTTCGCCATCAATAGAAATACCATTATCGTCATAAAAAACGATTAATTTTCCCAAACCTTGGGTGCCAGCAAGAGAACATACTTCATGCGAAATGCCTTCCATTAAACAGCCGTCACCTAAAAAGGCATAAGTGTAATGGTCAACAATGGAATAATGCGGGCGGTTAAATTGGGCGGCCAGTGTACGTTCGGCGAGGGCCATGCCGACTGCATTAGCGAGACCTTGGCCGAGAGGTCCTGTTGTGGTTTCTATGCCGGGGGTATCATTTTTTTCAGGATGCCCCGGGGTTTTTGAATGGAGTTGTCTGAAGTTTTTTAAATCATCAATAGAGAGATCGTACCCAGTCAAGTATAGCAGCGAGTAGATCAGCATAGAGGCATGACCATTGGATAATACAAAACGGTCACGGTCAGGCCATGCTGGGTTGCTGGGGCTATGCTTTAGAAAACCATTCCATAATACTTCAGCGAAATCAGCCATACCCATTGGCGCGCCCGGGTGCCCAGAGTTAGCTTTTTGAACGGCATCCATGGAAAGGGCGCGGATGGCATTGGCTAGTTCTCTGTGTGAGGGCATGTTAGTTTCCATATAAACGATTTTATCCCGAATTATACAGAAAACCCTTCAGAGCGTAAGCTAAAAAAGCCAATTTATGCGCTTAAATATCTAATGTTTTTATCTTGATTTGTGGCTTTAATATTTCAAGGTCTGCAAGTTTGAACAGCTGTGATCCGGGTTGTTTTGCCGTTGCTGTGCCGCATGCAACCGCAAGTGTTAGTGCGTTCTGAGGGGATTGTTGTTGTATATGGGCGTAAGCCAGAGCAGCGACCATAGAGTCACCCGCTCCCACGGTAGAGTGGGTTGTTATATCGGGGGCATTACAGAAAAAACTGTTTTCAACGGTGCTTAAAATAGCCCCCTTTTCCCCTAGCGATACACAAACAAGGTGACAACCTCGTTGAATTAATTGGCGCGCTTCAGCCGCGATTTGTTCCACACTGGATAAGGATTTATTTTGTAATGTTTCCAGTTCGTGCAGATTGGGTTTGATTAAAAAAGGCTGGCTGTCAAGCGTATGTCGCAGAATGTCGATAGGGGCATCGATGATACAGCGAGCGCCCTGTTGTTGCATCAGGAGGTTGATTTTGTTATAGGTATCCTTAGGCAGGCCGGGGGGAAGTGAGCCGGTTAATATACCGATACCTTGTTGGCAAAATGTCAGAAATTGATCAACGATCTGTTCTAATTGATGCGGGCTTATATGGGGTCCTGTGGCATTGATCTCATATTGCCGGAATGGCGACGATTGTAGAATAGTGGTGTTAATTCGGGTTTCGCCTTCGACTCTTAAGCTGTAGGTGTCTGTCAGTTCCTGCTGTATCATGCCATCAAGAAATTCACCCATTTTTCCTGCAGTGATGTAGCAAGTTTTGCAGTTGGCTTTAAGGATTTGTAGGGCTTTGCCGACATTAATGCCTGTGCCGCCGGGGTCATAGTAGGTTTTTGATGCCCGTGACTTCTGGTCGTGTGTGATTGCCGTGACTTCGTAGTTCAGGTCAATTGCAGGATTTAATGATAGGCTGACGATAGGCTGTGATCTGGCTATCGTAGATTGCATGGAGGGTGTGTTGGCTGAGAATGTCGATGTTCTGTGTTCAAGGGGTTATATAACCTTGAACACAGAAACGCTGAGCTAAGGTGTCAAGCCTTCACCGTAAGTGACGACTTTCAGGCCATTGGTGCCACCTGATTGACCCGTTAAGTCACCTTTAGTGATAATGAGTTTATCGCCCTTTTGGATATGTCCTCTTTCTGATAGTTCATTGATAATTTCACAATTAACACCAGAATGATCCATAGATTCATGAGTAAAATGAATAGGAAAAACGCCACGGTAAATAGTGACTCTTCCAAGGGTTTTTTTATGACTGCTGAAGGCAAAAATGGGTATGCCTGAGCTCACTCTAGACATCCAGAGGGCTGTAGAGCCTGATTCAGTCAAAGTGACAATGCCATTGACATGGGAATGATTAGCCATGTACATGGCTGACATGGCGATAGCTTCGTCAACGCGTTCAAAGTGGCTATCAATACGATGGCTAGATCTTTGTACGCTGCGTTCTTTTTCTGTTTCCAGACAAATGTTGGCCATCGCTTTGACAGCTTGTACCGGATAGTTACCGGAAGCTGTTTCAGCAGATAACATAACCGCATCCGTTCCATCATGCACGGCATTGGCAATATCAAATACTTCGGCACGGGTAGGGATGGGGTTTTCAATCATTGATTCCATCATCTGTGTAGCGGTAATAACCGCGCGTTTTAATTCTCTGGAGCGAGAAATTAAACGTTTTTGCACTGCTGGTAAATGGGCATCACCAATTTCAACGCCTAAATCACCACGCGCCACCATGACTACATCGGAAGCAAGAATAATTTCATCCATGGCTTCAATTGCTTCTGCACGTTCTACCTTCGAAACGATACCGGCATAACAGCCTTCGGCTTCTAATAAGGCTCTGGCTTCATGCAGATCGTCTGCGCAACGGGGAAATGAGACGGCAACAAAATCAGCACCAATAATACCGATTGTTTTGATGTCTTCTTTATCTTTCTCAGTTAACGCTGCGGCTGAAAGGCCACCACCTTGTAAATTAATGCCTTTGTTATTAGATAAATAACCGCCAACATGAACTGTACAGTCAATGCGTTCGCCGTCAGTTTTAACAACATCTAAGACAATTCTGCCATCATCCAGTAATAATCGACTGCCAGGGACCACTTCTGTAGCGAGTGGTTTATAAGTGATACCGACTTCTTTGGTGTCACCCGCATCAATCGACAGATTGATGTCTAAGGAAAATGCTTGTCCTTCATCCAGCCAAACTTTAGTGTCTTTAAATTTAGCGATACGAATTTTAGGGCCTTGCAGGTCACACAGAATGCCGACTAAGCGTCCTGTTTTTTTGCTTAAGGCTCGAACAGCTGCTGCCCGATCAATGTGATCCTGGGCTGTGCCATGAGAAAAATTCATACGGACAACATCAATGCCCGCTTCGAATAAGGCTTCCAAAACGCCCGGCTTATCAGAAGCCGGGCCTAGAGTTGCCAGAATTTTAGTTCTTCTTAGCATATTGTTCCGTTATTTAGCGTTCATTAAAGCAATAGAGGTATCAAGCATGCGGTTTGAGAAACCCCATTCGTTGTCATACCAAGATAAAACTTTAACTAAACGTCCGTTTACTTTAGTCAGTGATTTATCATAAGTGGATGATGCAGGGTCGTGATTGAAATCAATAGACACTAAAGGTAGTGTGTTGATGTTCAAAATGCCTTTTAATGGACCTTCAGAAGCTGCTGTTAAAATTTCATGCACTTCTTCTACTGAAGTATCACGGCTGGCGGTAAATGTTAAATCAACCACAGATACGTTGATAGTTGGAACGCGCATGGCGAAACCATCCAGTTTACCTACTAGGTCTGGTAGTACCAGGCCTACCGCTGCTGCTGCACCCGTTTTTGTAGGGATCATGGATTGCGTTGCAGAACGCGCACGTAATAAGTCTGGGTGATATACATCACTTAATACTTGGTCGTTTGTATATGCGTGAATAGTTGTCATTAATCCCTGCTCAACACCAATAGTGTCTTTTAATGGCTGGATTAATGGAGCTAAACAGTTAGTAGTACAAGAGGCATTAGAGATAACAGTATCTGATGCTTTTAATGTGTTGTGGTTAACACCGTATACAATCGTGGCATCTACATCTGCGCCGCCTGGTGCAGAAATAACAACTTTTTTAGCGCCGGCAGCGATATGAGCCGATGCTTTTTCTTTGCTGGCAAAAAAACCAGTACATTCATGTACAACATCAATGTTTAAATCACCCCATGGTAATTTTGATGGGTCTCTTTCTGAGAAAACTTTGATTGTGTCACCATTGACTACTAAATCACCATCTACAACACTAACCTCGCCGGGGAATTTACCGTGAGCAGAGTCATATTGAGTTAAGTGGGCATTTATTTCAGCATTACCTAAGTCATTAATTGCAACGATTTGAATTTCGTCTGTACGACCTGCTTCGTATAATGCGCGAAGTACATTACGTCCAATACGACCATAACCATTGATTGCAACTCTAATTGCCATGCTTTATTTCTCCTGAGAGGGTTTGAAACTTTAAAATCCTTCCAGTATACCAAAAAAAGCAACCAGAGTTTGATTAAGTTGGTCAGTTGTTGCCATGGGGGGAGATAAAATAGAAACAGCTCTTGCGCTTTTGCGCGTTGGCCTTTAATCTTTGCAGCGTTGTTAATTTTTGGATTAGATTTATGAAAAGGCGTGATTTTATACAAAAAGCAGGTGTGGGTTCGCTGGCTGCTGGCGCGGGTTTAGCCGTACCTCAAATGGCCAGGGCAGGCGTTCAGTTTAAATGGAAAATGGTCACAGCCTGGCCTAAAAACTTTCCTGGGCTGGGCACCAATGCCAATTTGCTGGCTAAAATGATCACGCAGATGAGCGGCGGGCGGATTAAAGTTAAGGTGTATGGTGCCAAGGAATTGGTGCCTGCTTTTGAGGTATTTGATGCGGTTTCCCGAGGTATTGCCGAAATGGGGCATGCCGGTGCCTACTATTGGAAGGGAAAATCAGCCTCGACCCAGTTTTTTTCTGCCGTGCCTTTTGGTTTAACCGCGCAGGAAATGAATGCATGGCTGTATTATGGCGGGGGGTTGGAGTTATGGCGTGAACTTTATAAGCCTTTTGGACTGATTCCTGCTCCTACAGGTAATACCGGTGTACAAATGGCGGGTTGGTTTAATCGTAAAATCAATAGTTTTGACGATTTAAAAGGCTTGAAAATGCGCATCCCTGGTCTAGGTGGCGAAGTTCTGCGGCGTGCAGGTGGAACCACGGTTAATATGCCCGGCGGGGAGTTATTTACTTCGCTACAGTCAGGTGCTTTGGATGCGACAGAATGGGTAGGACCTTATAATGATTTAGCATTTGGATTTCACAAAGTGGCGAAATATTATTATTACCCCGGCTGGCATGAACCTGGCTCAACCATGGAAGCCTTAATCAATGAACAAGCATTTAATGAATTACCGGATGATTTACAGCAGATTGTATTGATGGCTTGTAAAGCGGCCAATCTGGATATGATTTCAGAATATACCGCACGGAATAATCAGGCATTGAATACCTTGGTCAATAAACATAAGGTGCAGGTATTGCCACTACCAGATGATGTCTTGAGGCAATTAAAAGTGCTGTCCGATGAAGTGGTTAATGAATTAGCCAATACAGACGCTATGGCTAAAAAAATATTTGATTCCGTGACCGGCTTCAGAACCCAGGTTGCGCAATGGGGGACGATTTCTGAACAGGCATTTTTGCGTGCAAGGTCACTTTGATATTTTGCCATCCGTGTCGCTCAGTTCATGCATTGCCGGAGCTGGTCAGGGGGTTGGATTTGGCAAACTTTCATGAGCAATTCTGATGCATTCCAATATTGAATAATCCATAGCCTGTGCTGGGTGTCGATTTGAGTGCTGTAAGCCATATTCTGCCTGAGCATTGACATGTCTGAGCATACCGTGGATAGAAACAGGGACACCTGACGCAGGCATGATGAAATCCATCTTGATTTTACTGTCAGGTAAATCAGGGTGGACTTCATTACTCAGC
>JAPYOW010000011.1:29022-47590 GCA_029937975.1 Methylococcaceae bacterium
AGCCGCGCGATTCACACGGTCAGGTTTAAGCGTCTGGATGCTCAAAGAGCAGGCGCTGGAAATGCCGCAGGAAAATTATGGGTGAGTGTCTAAAGTTGGCGATTTCTTTGGGTTAGCGGCAATCGCATGTTTTACTGGCGCTGGATTGAGTCCATGCTGAGGGGGGAACCTGTTTGGTATCTGGTTTTGCTGACCCAGAGTTTGGTGTTACTGGTGTGGCATTATGGATCGAGGGAAAGACGGTGGAACTCACGGTCGCTGCATTTGATTGAGCGCACGTCGAATCAATAGAACACGACCAGTCATGTCCAGCAAACACAGAGCCAAGGTGGCGGCAAATGGCTGGCTATGCAGGATAAGCTACGAGTCGGGTGCGGTCCACACACTGCGGATGGGCAAATTTCCCTGCGCCTACGCAGATTATCAGCTTATCCAGAGCTGATAGCGTTCATGTCTTGCTTAGCTTGTATTGTGCATGCGCGGCGTTGGTATTACCGCCTGTTGTCCAGGTAAGCCGGGTATTCTGGTTGTTTCCGGCAGGGAGGTTGTCCCATGGCCGGAATGTTGGATTTAATGTCGGCATCAAGTGCGGCAGAAGTATGGTCTGGCCTATTTTGCACTGGATTCGGCTGTGCTTCTGACCTTGCTGCTGTTAGCTTTTGTTATCAGCTAAGAGCTTTGAAGCCGATATCGGTGCGATAAAAAACCTGATCCCAATGGATTCCTGCCGTGACTTCATAGGCCTGTTGCTGCGCTTCTAAAAGTGTATTTCCTAGGGCGCAAGCACATAAAACTCGACCGCCTGAGGTGACAATTTCGTTATCTATGCGGCTGGTTCCAGCATGAAAAACTTTGCGATCATCGGTGTCAGCATCGGTCAGGCCGGAAATAATATCCCCGGTTGCATAACTATCTGGATAACCGCCAGAGGCCAGGACAACGCCTAAGGCAACGCGACTATCCCACTCACTGGTCATATGCTCCAGAGTGTTATCTAAGGCAGCGAGACACAATTCAACCAGATCGCTTTTCATGCGCATCATGATGGGTTGTGTCTCAGGGTCCCCAAAGCGGCAATTGTACTCCAGTACTTTGAGTGTGCCGTTTTTGCTGATCATTAATCCGGCATATAAAAACCCGGTATAGGGGTTGCCATCGTCTCGCATCCCTTTTAAGGTGGGATTAATGATGTCATCCATCACTTTTTGATGTATTTCCGGGGTAACAATCGGGGCAGGGGAATAGGCTCCCATGCCTCCCGTATTGGGGCCTTTGTCACCGTTGTCGCGCGCTTTATGGTCTTGTGATGTTGCCATGGGTAAGGCACAGTGACCATCGGCGATGACGATAAAACTGGCTTCCTCACCGTCCAGGAATTCTTCAATGACCACACGGTGTCCGGCCTCACCAAAACCATTGCCCGATAACATATCTTCAACAGCATCAATGGCTTGTTGCTCGGTTTCTGCAACAATGACACCTTTGCCTGCGGCCAGGCCATCGGCTTTAACGACAATAGGGGCACCTTTACTTTTGATGTACTCGATAGCAGCTGCTGTGTGGGTAAAGGATTGGTATTCAGCGGTGGGGATTTTATGTCGTGCCATAAAATCTTTGCAGTAAGTTTTTGAGCCTTCCAGTTGTGCCGCGTTTGCGCTAGGGCCAAAACATTTTAATCCAGCCGCAGTAAAAGCATCGACAATACCAGCCACCAAAGGGACTTCGGGGCCTATTATGGTTAATGCGATAGTATTTGTTTGAGCAAAATCAAGCAATGCTGGAATGTCATCCGCTTTGATGGCTACATTGACGATATCTTGTTCTAAATCAGTTCCTGCATTGCCGGGAGCAACAAATACCTGTGAGACTTTGGCGGATTGTTTGGCTTTCCATGCCAGGGCGTGTTCACGACCGCCACTACCAACGATGAGTATTTTCATTATGAATGTTTGATCAATGTTTAAAGTAAATTTATGTCAATGAAAAATAGGCTGTTTAAACTAATGCAGCAGAACGAGGTAATTGTTTTTCCTCTGCTACGCTGAGCTATTTAGTGTCTAAAATGGCGCATGCCGGTAAAAACCATGGCAATATTATGTTCGTCGGCAGCTGCAATCACTTCCGGGTCACGCATCGATCCACCGGGTTGGATAACCGCGGTAATGCCGGCTTCTGCAGCGGCATCTATACCGTCTCGAAAAGGGAAGAAAGCATCTGAAGCCATTGCTGAACCAGAAACGATTAAACCTTCATCGGCAGCTTTGATGCCGGCTACTTTAGCGGAATAGACACGGCTCATCTGGCCTGCACCGACGCCGATAGTTTGACCGTTTTTGCAATAAACAATGGCGTTGGATTTGACAAATTTCGCGACTTTCCAGGCAAACAGCATATCGTTCATTTGTTGTTCGCTAGGTTGACGTTGACTGACCACTTTCAGGTCCTGGAGAGTGATTTCACCTAAGTCTTTATCTTGTACTAATAAACCACTGGAGACACGTTTATAATCAAATGCGGCTGAATTGTGCTTATCCCATGTACCGCATTCCAAGACCCTGACGTTCTTTTTTTCGGCCAATAAAGTTTTGGCCTTGGCGCTGATTTCAGGGGCAATAATCACTTCTACAAATTGGCGTTTAATAATTTCAGCAGCTGTTGCTTCATCCAGTACCTGATTGAAGGCGATAATCCCGCCAAAAGCGGAGGTCGGGTCAGTCGCATAGGCTAAATCATAAGCGCTGAGAATATTTTCAGCTTGTGCAACACCACAGGGGTTGGCGTGTTTAACAATAACGCAGGTGGGTTGCTCTGAAAATGATTTAACACATTCTAAAGCCGCATCGGCATCGGCAATATTGTTATAGGACAAAGCTTTGCCCTGAATCTGGGTGGCAGCTGCAATGCTGCCCGACGCGGGGTTGTTTTCGATATAAAAAGCGGCATTCTGATGAGGGTTTTCACCGTAACGCATGGATTGAGTATGGTGAAACTGCAGGTTGAGGGTCGCAGGGAATTGAACCTCATTCACCGCGCCCAGATAGGCAGATATGGCCGTATCATAGCGAGCGGTATGCTCAAAGCTTTTGAGTGCCAGATCGAACCGGCTTTGCTGGCAAATGCTAACCGCATTGCTATTTAATTCGTCAATGATGGTGGAGTAGTCATTGGGATCAACAACGACAGTGACATCCTTATGATTTTTTGCGGCAGCACGAATCATGGTGGGGCCACCAATATCAATGTTCTCTATAGCTGTTGCCAAATCACAATCAGGGTTTGCAATCGTTTGTTCAAAGGGGTAGAGGTTCACAACCACCAGGTCAATAGCTTTAATGTCATTGGCAGCCATGATCTCATCATCTATGCCTCTGCGTCCTAGAATGCCACCATGAACTTTGGGGTGTAAGGTTTTTACCCGACCGTCCATCATTTCAGGAAAGCCGGTGTAATCTGATACTTCGGTGACAGGAATAGCGTTGTCAGCAAGCAGTTTTGCTGTTCCCCCGGTGGAAAGTAGTTCTACGCCCAGTTGCTGGAGTTGTTGACAAAACTCAAGGATATTGGATTTGTCTGAAACACTGATAAGTGCGCGTGCTATTTTTTTGTTCATGGAGCCTCAAGGAGTTTACAGTTGGGTGTTGAGCAAAATATGGGAAGGTGGTCAGGAGCTTATATTGCTTTCAGGATAAGCCATAGAGTTTAATTTTTTTGCGTAGAGTGCTACGACTCAAGCCTAAAATTTTTGATGCTTTGGTCTGGTTTTGCCCGCAATGATTTAAGGTGGTTTCAATCAGGGGTTTTTCTACTTCGCTGATCAGCATGGCATGTAGGCCGGTTGTTTCATGGCCATTAAGCTGGATAAAGTATTGTTCCAGCATTTCTTTAACCAGAGATGATAAAGGTGCAGGTTTTACTTTTTCGGAGATCTTGATGATTTCAGCAGTCTGTTGCATTAAATGATGATTAAGAGTGGACTTTTATTTTTAATAAACTAATTCAATATCGGAAAATACGGAATTAACCATGGCGATTTGTAGAGAAGGATCCTGTATCTGAAGAATCTCTTTTTTTCGGTGGCTGGGAACAGTATCTAAATGTGCAAAATACCAGCCAATATGTTTTCGTGCTATTTTAACACCACTGCTATTTCCATAGAAACTATATAACTGTTCCAGGTGGATGTTAATGATGGATTGAATATTCTTAACTGTTTGTTTTTTCAGCTGTTTAGGGTGGTCCAGTTGTTGCGATATTTCATCAAAAATCCATGGTTTACCCTGCGCTGCCCGCCCAATCATCAGGGCATCGGCTCCGGTGTAATCAAGCACAAAACGGGCCTTTTCTGCACTGTGAATATCACCATTGGCAATGATAGGAATAGTAACAGATTGTTTAACTTGTTTAATAGTTTTATATTCCGCTTCACCTTGAAACTTACAGGCACGGGTTCGGCCATGAATGGTTAGCGCTGCGATACCGGACTGTTCTGCAATGTGGGCGATTTTAACCGCGTTTTTATTATCGACATCCCATCCCGTACGAATTTTAAGTGTTACAGGAATACTCACGGCATTGACCGTGGTTTCCAGAATTTGACGCACTAGCTGTTCATTTTTAAGTAAAGCCGAGCCGGCGGCAACTGAGCAGACTTTTTTGGCAGGGCAGCCCATATTGATATCAATAATATGGGCGCCGCGTTGTTGATTTAGTACGGCCGCATCCGCCATTTGTTGGGGGTCTGTACCTAAAATTTGTACCGAACGTATGCCGCTTTCACCACTATGATCTGATTTTAATAAAGTTCTTTTATGATTCTGTAATGCCGGGTTAGATGCCACCATTTCAGAAACGGCAAGCCCTACACCAAACTGCCGACATAATTCACGAAAAGGCCGGTCAGTGATGCCGGCCATTGGCGCAAGGATCAGGTTGTTTTTAAGGGTATAAGGACCTATTTGCATAATGATAAGATGAGGGAAAGATCTAATTTAATCTTTCTTTAAATCCGCATCGTGCTCATCAGTGAAGATGGGATTGGATTTGTCATCCTCATGCAGTTTGACAACTTCAGCAGGATAGATGTGCCAAAATGATTGATCAATAGAGGCATTTTTATAATTGTCTTTATTTTTATGGGAGAACGGACACCACCAGTTTTCTACGGCTTTAACCAGGTATGCATGCCATTCCATTAATGCCACGCTATAAGGGCAGTAAAGCGTGCAGTTAGCAATCCAGTATAATCTGGATTGGGCAAAACTGAATTTGAAAGAACCATCCATTTTGATTTGGTCTTTTAATGAATAACGATGACTGTCTTTTGCCGGAATGAAATCGCCCCATTTTTTTAGATTTTTTGCACCACAAAAAACCATACTGTAGTAAGTGGAATAGGCACTGGCAATCACAAAGGGCAGGGTAAAAATAGGTAAATAAACTAATATAAGTCCTATCGTTCTGGATAAGATAGACATTTGTTTATGATTGGCACCGATTTCAATTCTGTCAGCGGCACATTGTTCACAAGCTTTCATTTTTTCTTCTCGTTTAAAGGTGGTAATAATTTATGGGGGTTAAGTAAGCGATAAATACTTAAACAGCCTTCACAGCAAAAATGTTGAAGTCCTTCTTTAGTTTCTAGCTTAAATCCAGATATTTCTACAGCTAGATCGCAAAGTGTGCATTCTTTTTTTATTGATTGCATTGCGTATCAAAGCCTCGGTTTATCGTTGCAAGTATATTTTCAGTCATTAATGATTTTTAGATACCTTAGTGTGGATTATTTTATCAATAAGGTTGTTGAAAATGACTGTAGAGCATCTTGGACGGACAATTATAAACTGTTAGAAACAGAACAGAAATAGGTTTTTAAATATTCGGTTTCAGGTATGGCCGGATGAATGGGGTGGTCAGGGCCTTGAGAACCGCTGGCAAAAAACATCATGTGCCGGTCTATATGGCGTGCCGAGGAACGTAGCAGTTCATGTAAATTGGTTTTGCTTAAATGATGGGAGCAGGAAGCGGAGACCAGTATGCCGTTTTTATTTAAAACCTGGAGGGCTAATTGATTTAAGCGGTGATAAGCCTGGTAACCGGCCTTGAAGTCTTTTTTTCTTTTAATGAGTGCTGGTGGATCTAACACGATCACATCGTAATGCGCATTATTATCTCGTGCCTGTTTCAAAAAATCAAAAACATCGCTGCGGACAAATTGCATGTTGTCGCTAACGTGGTTCAATTCTGCGCTGCTTTGTGCCAGTGCTAATGCTGACGCTGAACTATCAACACAGGTGACTTCAGTTGCGCCTGCTAACGCAGCTGGAATACCCCATGCCCCGGAATAGGAAAATAAATCCAGTACATGTCGATCTTTACACAACTTTGCGGTACGTGCACGGCTGTCGCGATGATCATAAAACCACCCGGTTTTTTGCCCTTCCAGCACATTTAATTTAAATAAGGCCTGGTTTTCTTCAATGATTAAGGATTCTGGCAGCTGGCCATAGATGACCTCAGATGTTTGGGATAAATTCTCCAGCTGTCTTTGGCTGTTGTCATTTTTTAAAATAATGGCTTCAGGGGATAACAATTCCAGCAGAACATGGATTAAACTGTCTTTTTGTTTTTCCATGCCTGCCGTGGTTATTTGCACAGACAAAACCGGGCCGAATCGATCAATGATGAGCCCGGGAAGTCCGTCACTTTCTGCAAACACCAGACGATAATAAGGCTTGTCAAATAGTCGTTCTCGTAGAGCCAAGGCCTGACTTATTCTTGCTTTGAAAAAGTGGGCGCCAATTTTGGCGGAAGGTTTTCTGGAAATAAGACGTGCACAGACCAGCGTATTGGGATTGATATAGGCGCTGCCCAGTACCTTGCTGCTGCTGTCTTTGATAACTACCATGTCGCCGGGTGCAAATGCATCCAGCGGGGTACGCCGGGTATCAACTTCGTTGCTAAATACCCAAAGATGGCCTTTGCGCAGACGTTTATCTTCGTTTTTTTTCAAGTAGAGTTCGGGATGTGCCATAAAGTATTCAAGTTATATTAATTTAAAACGATAGCCATCCAGTTTGCTGACGGGAGTCGCAATGTCCAGGGCTATTTCGATCGACATGTCGGTTTGCATGACAGAGGCCTGATTGGCCATATAATCTTTAGGATAAAAGCTTCTTTGCGCAAAATCATCGCCTGTAAAATTTTGCAGGGTGAGTTTTATACTGGGGAGCTTCTGCTCAAACACAGCGTAATTAATAACAGTAGCCCTAAAAACGGAATGCTGTTGACAGACGCTGCATTGCGTAAACATCGCTTAAGTGGGTTTAATGCCATTCAGCCTGCACCAGTCTTGCTGACTGACAGGGGGGGCTAGTTGCATATTATGTGCTTGATAAGCGCTAATGACGGATTTTGCCTGAGTGTTTAAGATCCCCGATAATACCAGCTCGCCTTGGGGTTTAACCAGGTCTGAAATGGATGCGGATAGCTCGCAAAGGGGTTTGGCCAGAATATTAGCCAGTACAATATCGGCCTGAATAGGGCTGAATTGTTCGGGTAAATAGCAGGTTATTTTATCCTGAACCTGGTTTTTTTCGGCATTGTAATGTGTAGCTTCCAGTGCTTGTGGGTCTATATCTATAGCATGCGCCTGTTTGGCGCCTAATAATAAAGCGGCAATGGCTAAAATGCCTGAGCCACAGCCATAGTCAATGACGATTTTGTCTGTTAAATCATGACTTGCCAGCCATTCCAGGCATAATGCCGTGGTGGGATGAGTGCCGGTACCAAATGCCAGGCCAGGATCCAGTGTTAAATATACGGTGTTAGCTTCGTGTTCCTGGTCGGTGGATTGCTGTCCTGTGGCACAGACCCATAAGGAGTCACCGAATTTCATGGGTTGGTAGTGATCCATCCAGGTTCTTTCCCATGCCTGGTCTTGCAGAACTTCCTGATGCCAGTGTGTAATTGTGCTGTCTTTGAAGTGAGAAAACAGTAGGGTTTTGACCAGTTCGGGTTCAGCATCCAGTTCAAACAGGGCAATAACTTTAGTGCGATGCCATATTTTTGTTTCACCGGGGGCCGGTTCATAAACAGGTTGGTCTTCTGCATCCATATAGGTGACAGAGACGGCACCGAGTTCACTGAAGAAATCTGAGATCTCAGTGGCTGTATTGTTATCAGTCGTAATAGAAAGTTGATGCCAGGCCATAGGAATAAGTACGTGTCGGTGGGATGGGTGTGTTAAGCGAAGAAAAATAAGCTAACCCAACAGTTGTGAATTGTTGGGTTACGCTATGTCACTTAAAATAGTGCTGTGTGGTGAACGAGGATAACCTTTAAGAAAGTCCCAGTTTCTTTTCCAGATAGTGAATGTTCTGGCCGCCTGTTGCAAAAGCACTATCAGCCATAATATCAACTTGTAATTGAATGTTGGTTTTGATGCCGTCGATTACCATTTCACTCAATGCCGTTTTCATGCGAGCAATGGCACTGGCTCTATCTTCACCATGAGCAATTAATTTACCAATCATGGAGTCATAATAAGGCGGGACTTTGTAACCATTGTAAATATGCGTTTCACAACGAATACCAGGGCCTCCTGGCATATGGAACTGTTGAATGACACCGGGACTTGGCATAAAGGTCTTGGCATCTTCGGCATTTAAACGGCATTCGATGGCATGACCGGTAAAAGTAATCTGATCTTGCGTTTTAGACAAAGGTTCTCCCGCAGCAATACGTAATTGCTCTTTAACGATGTCAAAGCCTGTAATCATTTCTGTCACGGGGTGTTCAACCTGAACACGGGTGTTCATCTCAATAAAAAAGAACTCGCCGTTTTCATAGAGAAATTCAAAGGTACCTGCACCTAAGTAGCCAAGATCAATACAAGCTTTGGCGCATTGTTCGCCCATTCTCTTGCGCTGTTCATCAGTCAATCCTGGTGCGGGTGCTTCTTCAACCACTTTCTGATGACGTCGTTGCATTGAACAGTCACGTTCACCGAGATGAATGGCATTGCCATGGCTATCGGCTAATACTTGAAACTCAATATGGCGAGGGTCTTCCAGAAACTTTTCCATGTATAGGGTATCGTTGCCAAATGCAGCACCGGCCTCTGCTTTGGTAAGCGATATGGCATTGAGTAGTGCGGCTTCGGTATGAACCACGCGCATGCCTCGACCGCCACCGCCACCCGCAGCCTTAATAATTACGGGGTAAGCAATCGCTTGTGCCATTTTTATATTGGCGTTGGCATCATCGGTTAAAGGTCTGCCATCGCCGGGGACGCAGGGGATCCCAGCGGCTAACATGGCTTTCTTAGCGGCAATCTTGTCGCCCATGATGCGAATGGTTTCCGCTTTTGGGCCTATAAAGGTAAAGCCACTTAGGCTAACCTTTTCAGAAAAATCAGCATTTTCAGAGAGGAAGCCATAACCTGGGTGTATCGCTTCCGCATCGGTGACTTCGGCCGCACTGATAATAGCCGGAATATTTAAATAGCTATCTGCCGAAGCGGCAGGGCCTATACATACAGATTCATCTGCCAGTCGGACGTGTTTTAAGTCACGGTCAGCATCAGAATGCACAGCGACAGTTTTTATGCCTAACTCGCGGCATGCGCGAAGAATTCGCAGGGCAATTTCCCCGCGGTTAGCAATTACAATTTTATCGAACATAAGAGTACCGGGTCTGGATTATTCAATAATGAATAAAGATTGATCATATTCGACAGGTTCAGCATTTTCCACCAATATCTGCTTAATAATACCGCTTTTATCGGCTTCAATCTGATTAAGGATTTTCATGGCTTCAATAATACAGAGCGTCTCGCCTTCTTTGACTGATTGTCCAATTTCAACGAAAACCGGTGAACCTGGGGATGCGGAACGATAAAAAGTGCCTACCATGGGTGATTTTACCGAATGACCGCTGGGGACTTCTGCTGTGGGTGCCGGTGAGCTTGTGGCTATTGTTGCTACAGGAGCTGCAGCTACCTGAGAAGCGAGCGGTGCAACATGAGCTATAGGTGCCGGGGCAAGCATTGAGCTGTATCTGTTGATACGTACAGAATCTTCACCTTCACTGATTTCAATTTCTGCAATATCGGATTCTTCAATTATCTCGATTAATTTTTTAATTTTTCTAATATCCATCATTTAATTTCTCTCTACTAAAATCTGATGTGCGGCTTGTACAGCCAATTCATAGCCATAGGCTCCTAATCCACAGATAACCCCAACGGCAATATCTGAAAAATAGGAATGTGACCTAAAGGCTTCGCGGGCATGAACATTTGACAAATGTACTTCTATAAAAGGAATTTGGCTTGCCAGTAGTGCATCACGAATGGCCACACTGGTATGGGTAAATGCGGCGGGGTTAATAATTATAAAATCAATATGATGCCGGAAAGCGTCATGAATGCTGTTAACTATCTCATGTTCAGCATTGGATTGGTGAAAATCCAGTGTATGCCCAAGGCTTTCGGCTTTGGCTTTAACCGTGTTTTCAATAGTCTCCAGAGTTTTATTACCATAGTGGTCAGGTTCTCGAACACCAAGCAGGTTTAGGTTGGGACCATTCAAAACGGTAATTGTTGTCATTCAGTATCATGTGATTTTGTGGGTGCTGTGTTAATTCTCCCTAATTTACACGGTTTTGTCCAGATATATGTGATTTATCATAAGATAGCGACAATAACAGGTGGTTTTAAGCTGTTTCATGACTTGTTTTATAGAATGGCTTTGATTAATTCTAACATTTTTGCCCGACTTATTTCACCGGCTTGACGGTAAATGATTTGATTGTTGCGATTGACAATCAGGGTAAAAGGAACCGTATTAACAGCATTACCCAGTTGACGGGAGAGGGTAATGCCCGCATCCCCTGCAATCAGTATGGGGTAATTAACCGGATTGGATTTAATATACTCTGCAACGCTTTGTTTATCTTCGACGGCAATACCAATAAATTGAATGCCTTGTTCTGCAAATTCATCTTGTATTTTAATAAATTCGGGTATTTCTTTTAAACAGGGAGGGCACCAGCTAGCCCAGAAATTGAGGATGCGTATTTTTTCTTTCCATTCGGAAATATTGTGTTGTTTGCCTGCTAAATCAGCTAGCGTAAACTCGGTTAATGGGTGTTCTGTGGTTGTGGATAGTGCTGATGTTTCTTGCAGCACAGGATAGCCGGAAATAACTTTATCAGCATGGAAGTATTGCTGGGTAAACAGCCCTCCCGTTATAGCAACAATAGTCAGAAGAGATATTAATAGCGTGTTTTTATTCATCGTTGAAAAGATTGTTGATCCCTGTTAAAAACGTTTCGCTATTTTGGTAGCCAATTACCCGGGCATTGATGCGTTCTTGCTTATCGGGGGCAAAAAATATAATAGCGGGGGGGCCAAAAAGATTAAAGCGTTTTAACAGGGCTTTATCGGCAGCAGAGTTTTTGGTGACATCCACCTGCAGGCGTATAAAGCGGGATAGTTTTTGTTTTACTCTGGCATCTGTGAAGGTAAACGCTTCCATTTCTTTACAGGAAATACACCAGTCGGCATAAAAATCCAGCATAAGCCATTGCTGGTTTGCACTGGCTTGCTCAAGTATTTGATCTAATTCTGCAGTTGAGCTAATTCTACGAAAATTCAGCGTCTGTTGCTCTGCAAGGGCGGGGCCCTTGCTTAAACCTGTTAAGGGTTGCAGTGGGTTGGTATTGCCCATGCTTAAACCGACCAGCAACAATACTCCATACACCAGCAGCATGATGCCAACACCTTTCCATAATTTATGCCAGCTTGCATGTATATCGGATATGGGTTCAAGAGCCCGCAAATAAATGGCAGGAATAATCAGTAAAGCCGCTGTTAAGCCCATGATAACCGGAGCAGGTAGAATTCTATCCAGCATCCATAGTGCAACAGCAAGCATAAGAACACCAAAAATGGCTTTGGTGGAGTTTAACCAACGGCCTGCTTTGGGTAATAATTTGCCTGCAGATGCACCTATGATGAGCAAGGGCATCCCCATTCCAAAGCCCAGAAAAAATAATGCACTGGCGCCTAAAATGACATCGCCGCTCTGTCCGATATAAATGAGGGCACCGGCCAGAGGCGCTGCCACACAGGGGCCAATGATCAAGGTGGAGAGTGCGCCCATTATGGCGGCACCGAAATAAGAGCCATCGCGATGCTTATCGCTATTATTATGTAGTTTGGCTTGAAAAGACTTGGGTAATTCAAGGTTGTAAAAGCCGAACATAGACAGAGAAAGCAGAATAAAAATGCCACTGAAAAGAGCGATAACCCAAGGTTCCTGAAAAGCAATTTGTAGATTGCTGCCAAATACGGCGGCTAGTACACCAAACACGGTATAGGTTAATGCGGAAGCGGTGACATAACTGAGGGAAAGTAAAAAAGCTTTACGGGTTGTTATTGATTCCCCTTGTCCGACAATGATTCCCGATAAAATAGGTAGCATGGGGAAAACGCAGGGGGTAAAAGCGAGTAACAGCCCAAACCCGAAAAAGCTGAGCAGGGTTAAACCTAAGGAATCATTTTTCAGGGATTGAGAAATTTGATCTTGTGCTGATAATGTCAGATTTGTAGCAGGTGTTAAATTCGCCAGCTCAGGGCTTTGTGTGGAAAGAGGTATCGCTAATGTGACGGTTTTTTCCATGGGGGGATAGCACACCCCTCTGTCGGCGCAACCTTGATATTGGGCCAGTAAAGTAAGGGTTTCGGCGGTTTTTGCATTGCTTAATAAAGGCACATCAAAGCTTAGCTCCTGGTGAAAAATTTGGATATCACCAAAGGCTTCATCATGATAAGGTTTGCCTTGTGGCATGCTGAAACTGCCGAGTTGAATGTTTTCAGCAGCGGGGAGGGACAGTTTGATTTTGTCTCTGTATAAGTAGTAGCCCTCAGCAATCACCCAGTTAACATGCAAAGTATTCGGGTTTTTCAGGGTGGCAAAAAATTGAAAAGCTTGTTCTGCAGGTAGCAGAGGATCTTGAAAAAGAGGGATGTTGAAGTTTTTAACCCCGTTCAATAGCGTACTGATAGGGTCGGTCTTAACGATATTGTCAGCCTGAGGCAGCGCAATAGAAAGGTTTTTTTGTTGGGGGGGATAGCAAACACCAATATCTGCACAACCTTGATAACGCACTAGAAGATCTAGGGAGGACAAGGCCTGTGTGTTATTTATAGGCACTAAGATCTTTAACTGATCTCGATAAATAACTACGTCACCAAAAAATGCGTCATTTTTGGTTTTTCCTGCGGGCATATCCCAAGTGCCCAGTTGTATTTTTTCTGATGGTGAGGTGATTACAGTTTGATCACGGTATAAATAATAGCCGTCTGCAATATCCCAGGTTACTTCCAGCAGCTTAGCCGAAATAGCTCTTGCTGACACTCGGTATGCCTGTTCTGCCGGTAATAAATCATTAGAGCCAAAGGCCTGTATTAGTGGCGAAAAAAAGATAAAAAGACTAATAAAAATTATTTTGGAGAAAGACATGTATCTATCCATTGCAGGTATTCAGGTAGACCGCGGTCAATAGGGACAGCGATAATTTCTGGAAGTTCATAAGGGTGGATTTGTTTTATTTGTGTTTCTATAGCTTGATATTGCTCAGCTTGTGATTTGATCAGGAGTAAATGTTCTTGTGCCGTTTCAATGTTAGCTTGCCATCGATAGACCGAAGTAATTCCTGGAACAATATTCACGCAGGCAGCTAACTGATGATTTATGAGTTCTGAGGCAATTTGTTCCGCCGTTTTCTGGTCAGGGCAAGTACAAAGAATTATTTGATACATTACTCGGTCAGATTGTTTTAAAATATGCATTATCCTAGAAAATTAAACTATATGATAGCTAGAGGTAAAAATGAAAGCTGTACAAATTGTTTTTTTGTTTTTTTTGACCGTCCCTTTTGTTGAGATTTATTTATTATTACAGTTGGGGGGAATTGTTGGAGTGTTTCCGACGGTGTTATTAGTGGTGTTTACGGCGATCCTGGGTGCCTGGTTGTTAAGGCGTCAAGGGTTTGCCACCTGGCAGCGTTTTCAAGCAAATTTGGCGAAAGGTGAAATTCCCGCTTATGAGATGATTGAAGGGCCTATTTTACTGGTGGGCGGCGCATTATTGTTAACGCCTGGTTTCTTTACCGATGCGATGGGCTTTGTCTGTTTAATTCCTCAGGCGCGCAGAAAACTGGCTCAGTATGTTATTGAGAAACAGTTGGTCAATATGCAGGCGCCTTTTCAAAGACCGACAGAGAAGGAAGGCAATGTGATAGAAGGTGAATTTAAAAAAGAGGAATGAACTTTGGCTTTTAGCCAGCAGAATGCGCGGCCAAATGTGTCTGGCGCGAGGCCTTGCTGCCCTGCTTTAATCAGCTCCGCGCTTCACAGGGTGGGCTAAGGAGGGCGCGCAGGCCTGAGTTCACTCCAGCCTTATTCATTGCCTTTGTGAATCTTTTTATGGATGCGTCTGACTGCAAGCGCAACAAACAGTAAGACGAAGGGAATAGACAAGCCGGTCACTAACACTGGATCCAGATCGAACCAGACGCTAGTATTGGCGGCTTTGGTGATAGAGTTGATCAGGCTGACGATATAGCTGGTGATAGCCACAATAGAAAGGCCTTCAACGGTTTCTTGCAGACGCAACTGCATTTTTGCACGTAAATCCATTGAGGTCAGCAATGCCTGATTTTGTCGCTCAATAGAAATATCAACCCGGGTGCGCAGTAGTTGACCTGCATTGTTAATGCGTTTTGATAACATAGAAAAGCGATTAGAGGTGGTTTTACAGGTATCAATAGCGGGTTCCAGTCTTCGTTTCATGAACTCACCGATAGTCTGAATACCCTGAATACGCACTTCACGTAAATCTTCAATGCGTTGTTCAACCAGATGGTAGTAAGCACTGGCAGCACTCAGCCGATAATGATGGATGGAGATATTATTTTCCAATTCTGCAGCCAGACTGGTTAATTCATCCAGTAAATCACCATCATTGCAGTCTGATTTTGCCATGGTTGAGGTGATCATCAATAACTGCTTGTCTGTTTTATTTAAGGCGGGGGCTAATTGCTTGGCAATAGGAAATGCCAATAATGCCATGACGCGATAGACTTCGATTTCAAACAATCGTTGCAGTAATCGTCCAGCCTGCCCCGGTTTTAAATGGTAATCAAGGATTAAAAAACGGCTGAAACCATCGGCATGTATTTTAAAATCAGTAAAGGCCTGTGCCGCTCCACCGGTGACTTCAGCGCCAATGACGGGGTTGCCGGAAAAAAAAGCTGAAATCAAGTGGATGTTGGATATACTGGGCTGGCTGGCTTCAACTATCGAGGCGTGCGCAGCCACGATGATCTTGCCGGGTAATTGCTTTAACCAGTCAACCGGGACTAGTTCCAGCGCCAGTTTGGTAAAGGGGTCTTCCGTGTTGTTCTGCACATAAAAAGCATAGGTGCTGAATTCGGTATGTTGCTCCCAGCGGATTTGAAAGGAATCCAGTGTGGCACTCAGATGGAAGGCATCGTCTTTAGGGGGAGTCACGCCATATCGTTCACAAAGTTTAGTCAGGTGTGCACGTTCCTGTTGTTTTTCTTGGTTGGATAGAGTTATGGCAATAAAGGAGCTTTTTACCGGAAGTTTGAGGATAATAGGCGCACGGGCATGCACCTCATTATGCAGTTGAAAGCGTTGGGGATGATTTTCTGGTAGATGGAATATCTGTGTCACAAAAGCAGTCGAGTTAGTTTAGAATAGGGTGTTTTCAATATAGCTGCTCAGCAGGGATTGTTTTCGGTTTGCTAATGACTGATCACTGTGTGGGTGTCATGCAACTGCATTTGCGATAGGCTTATTTCGCAGCCTTGATCCCAATAGCAGGCTGCGTCAAAAAACCCGAAAATTTGTCTGTACGGAGTACAGAATATATGCCCTGTGTATAAAGGTAAAGTGCAGTATGATGAGCGTTTTTTACAGAAAAATACATTCGTGTATGATTGATTTATTCTTCTGGGTCGCAGCTATTTCTGTGTAATGCCGAATTAATGGGGCATATTTTTGAGTAGCCTGATCCTACTAAAATGACACCGAGTAACAGCAAAATGATACTGGCTGTGAAAAGAGAAATAACTAAAAGAACTGAGCCTGCATATAGACGTATTTTCTTTTCATTTTCACCTACATTGATTTCAAGTTTAATTAACCGTTTATAATCAAAATTCATTCTAACGCTCCTTTGTTCTTATTATGATGCCCTTGATCCTAGGATTCTGGGTGTTTCTTCAATTAACGAAAACACTAAATATACAGAGCTTGCAAAAATGTGCAAGGGATAAAAATGAATAATAATATTTCGATCATAGATTCTTTAAACGATGCCCAGCGATTAGCGGTATCAGCGCCAAATCAGGCTATGTTGATCTTAGCCGGTGCGGGGAGTGGAAAAACCCGTGTGTTGGTGCATAGAATTGCATGGCATATTCAGGTTCAAGGTCTGTCAATGCATAATATTTTAGCAGTGACATTTACCAATAAAGCCGCCAAAGAGATGCGGGGGCGGGTGGAAGAATTGTTAAATGTTTCAGCAAAAGCTATGTGGATAGGCACTTTTCATGGTTTAGCTCATCGCTTATTGCGACGGCATGCAAAACAGGCAAAATTACCCGATACTTTTCAGGTGATGGACTCTGATGATCAGTTGCGGGTGATTAAGCGATTACTCAAAGGCCTGAATATTGATGATACAAAATGGCCCCCCAAGCAAGTCATGTGGTTTATTAATGGGCAAAAGGATGAAGGCATTCGGGCCAGACATATGCTGGAGCCGGATGATGTGTATCAGCGGACACTAGTGATGGTTTATCAAGCCTATGAAGCGTTTTGTGATCGATCAGGACTGGTTGACTTTGCCGAACTGTTACTCAGGGCGCATGAATTATTGCGGGATAACGAGGATGTATTGCAGTTTTATCAGGATAGATTCAAACAGGTGCTGGTGGATGAATTTCAAGATACCAATACCATACAATATGCCTGGTTACGGTTGTTAACAGAAGGGAAAAGCAACTTGTTTGTGGTGGGCGATGATGATCAGTCTATTTATGGCTGGCGCGGGGCTAAAATAGAAAATCTGTACAAGTTCCAGCGCCATTATCCTGACCATCAAGTGATTAAGCTAGAGCAGAATTATCGCTCAACAGGCAATATTCTTAAGTCTGCCAATGCCTTGATTGAAAAGAATGATTCCAGAATGGGTAAGCAATTGTGGACAGATGCCGGAGACGGTGAGCTGATTTCCCTGTATTGCGCGTTTAACGAACAAGATGAAGCGTATTTTGTGGTTGAGAAAATCAGAAAGTGGGTCAACGAAGGAGAGTTGCGCCAAGATGTTGCCATTTTATACCGATCCAATGCGCAATCCCGACAGTTTGAAGAAAAGCTGATGAATACGGGAACCCCTTATCGCGTATATGGGGGGCTGAGGTTCTTTGAGCGTATGGAAATTAAAAATGCTCTGGCTTATTTGCGGGTTATGTCCAATCGGGATAATGATGCTTCATTTGAACGTGTGATCAATACCCCTGTTCGTGGTATTGGTAATAAAACGCTTGAAGAAATTCGTGGTTTGGCGAGAGCACAGCAAATATCCTTGTGGCAGGCTGCGGTTGCATTAATTAATCAAAATTGCTTAACAGCCCGCGCGTCAAATGCCTTAAAAGGCTTTCTGAATTTGATAAAAAAATTGAATGCTGATACCGCAGACAAAGCATTATTTGAGCAAGTTAAAATCATCGTCGAACACAGTGGTTTGGTTGAAAGCTATAAGAAAGAAAAGGGAGAAAAGGGCGAAGCCAGAATAGAAAATCTGGAAGAGTTAGTTAATGCGGCCCGTTCGTTTGATTTTGATCAAGATAATGAAGAAAACCTGAATGAGCTGGATATGTTTCTGGCACATGCCGCATTGGAAGCCGGAGATATGCAAGGCGATGACTATGAAGATTGTGTGCAGTTAATGACCCTGCATTCTGCTAAAGGACTGGAGTTCAAACTGGTTTTTCTGGTGGGTATGGAGGAAGGTTTGTTTCCCTCGCAACAATCAAACGAGGATATAGTACGGCTGGAGGAGGAGCGCAGGCTTTGTTATGTTGGCATAACCCGGGCCATGCAGCAGTTATATCTCACACATGCTGAATCTCGGCGTTTATATGGTAAAGAAAGTTATCCCAGACCCTCACGGTTTTTAAAAGAAATTCCTGCAAATTGTTTGCAAGAGGTCAGGATTCGAGCCAATGTCAGTCGCCCCGTCACCGTGACTAAACGAAAATCATCGTCTGTCCAGCAAGTAGGGACTTATAAATTAGGACAGCGAGTAAGTCATGTAAAATTTGGTGAAGGCGTGGTGTTACAAATGGAAGGTGAGGGTGCGCAAGAGAGAGTGCAGATTAATTTTCAGGGTGTCGGCTTAAAATGGTTAATGTTGTCTTATGCGAAACTGGAGCGCTTGTTTTAAAGTGCAAGAGACAGGCTTTATCCCGG
>JAPYOW010000064.1 GCA_029937975.1 Methylococcaceae bacterium
AGGCTCGCCTGACTGTCAATAGCATTGCTATCTAATGACTTTTGGGGATTTCAATAGTGACATTTGTCTCTGGTTTATCGAAATAAAGCCGACTGACAACATTTTTAAACCAGATAGGCCGTCGACGCACAATATATAAACCAAATAGAGTAGTAAATGGAGTGAGAAAATCTAATAGGAGCATGATAGATAAAAAAATAGTACATCGCCTGCGGGTCACCATTGGGTCACATTTATCAAACAGTAATGGTTTGATGATTACATCCTTTTCTGCATAGAGTCGTTCTACAACTCCTGGTAACCAATTAGATCTTTTCCGGGTCACATACAAGCAATAAATGATAGTAAATGGAATCGGCAGAAGTTCTATGATAAACAAAACGGATAAAGTTAAGGTACATTTTGTTTGTGTTTTCATTTTTTTTTGATTTGCATAATAAATTTTTATGCCCCGTGACAAATGTTGTATCGCATTCTAACTACTTGCTATTCAGCTTTCAAGATCAAATGAAAAACTCATAACTTCTAATAAACCCGATTTAGATACTATTGGGTGTGGGGAATTGCATCCTCATCAACACATTCCCAGAAAACCACTCAATCAACAACGCTAAAGCGGTTTTAGGTGCAAATGCATGCAATGTATTAAATATAGATATCCACGCCCTGGAAGGATCAGGCCAAATGAGGTTCTTGGGATATCAAAATAGTTCATCGTCGTTAGCATGTAATGCTGTGCAGGCAAGAACAAAAGGGTAGTTTGCTGATCTAAAGCAGTGAACCATTGCAATCCCCCCTGATCCTATTAATACCTCAGTACTTTTTGGGTTTCCCATGCAGGGTTTTGCGCTGATCGCGATGGCGATGACAAAACAATAAAACATTGCGGTGAAGCGAGCATAAGCAAGTCGCTCTGAGATTAACAGCGAAAAGGGCGTGCGATGAGGTATCGCGGTTTGTATCTAGATATTGTGTGTTCGCAATCTATCAATGAGGCATAGGGTTATTGCGTAATGATGGCTAATAAAAAATATTTACTACTGATTGTGTTGTTATTCCTGAGTGGTGGGTGTAGCAGTAATGAACTAGTGGAGGAAGATGCCTTGGCCGCAAGAAAAGCGATGGTAATGGTGCAAATAAAACAACGAGGGATTAACGACCCAAAGACGCTTGAAGCCTTGATGACAGTAGAACGTCACCGCTTTGTGCCAGACAGGCTGCAAAACCAGGCATACGACGATAAACCACTGCCCATTGGCGAAGGACAAACTATTTCACAACCTTACATTGTCGCTTATATGACCGAGGCACTATCGCTGGTTCGCACGGACAAGGTACTGGAAATTGGTACAGGATCCGGCTATCAAGCCGCCATTCTGGGCGAGTTAAGTGATCATGTTTATACGATTGAAATAATTGAATCCTTGGGATTAAGGGCCGGGGCGTTATTACAATCACTGGGTTACGAAAATATCCGGGTTAAAGTAGGTGACGGCTATCAAGGTTGGGTAGAATATGCGCCTTTTGATGTTATTATTGTGACTTGCGCGCCTAGACATGTGCCTAAACCCTTGCAACAACAATTGCAGGAAGGGGGGCGTATGATTATTCCGGTGGGGGAACCTTACCAGCAGAAGCTTGTGATTTTACGCAAGCTAAATGGCAGGTTAGTGCAAGACGATGTGCTGGCCGTGAGGTTTGTTCCTATGGTGAATGACGCAGGCAGCACCTATTGAATTTGTATTGGCTGTGTTTTCCCAGACATTGAAAATCTATCTCTTTCCGGAGCATAACGACGGCAATTGAAAAATATAGGCATGACCGTTTTGATTGCTTAGATCTTGTCGAAGTCTCTCCCTTTTGTTTAGCCGTACCGAATCTAAAAACCCTGTTGATATAAAAACTTAAAAAAATCAACGGATACGGTCATCACCTTAATTTGAAGAATCTTCCAAACATGTATAAATTGTATTCCTTTCTGATTTTTTCAGTCGTATTCCTGAGCGGCTGTCAATCCTATTTCGGTCCCAGTTCACTAAAAAATACACATCCGGCCTACAATCAAGCCATAGTCAATAGTTTAAATCAGCAGATGTTACTGAATCTTGTCCGCTTAAAATATAGGGATCAATCATACTTTCTGAAAATTGGGAGTATTACCTCCGCTTTGACTATGGCGGCTAACCTAGGTGTTAACTCAGAAATTAATATGGGTCCTGCGGCCGGACTGATTGAACCTAATGTGGGGTTGAGTTATGTGGATAGGCCCACCATTTCGTACACCCCCCTTCAAGGTGAAGATTTTTTAAAAAGTATCCTTTCATCCATTTCACTGGAAGCTATTCTGGTGATGAGCCAATCTGGATGGAGTGTTGAGCGCATCTTTGGGATTTGTATTGAACGAATGAATGATCTTTATAACGCTCCCAGAGCGTCCGGGCCAACGCCATCCGGTGAACCCGAGTATAAAGAATTTAAGCAAATGTTGGCCTTATTCAGGGAGTTGCAGCTTGCCGGTAATATGGAGATTGGTCCTGATCAGGATAGTAAAACTAAAAAAATGGATCTGGTTATGCTGTTTAAATCGGCGGATATTGATCCCGGGGTCATTAAAGAGTTAGCGTTGCTACTGGGACTTTTTGAGCAAGGCAATCAAGGTTCCGAGCGGGTCAGAATCAGTAATAATTTTCTAAACCTGAAGCCTGATCAATTGACAGTGCGCACGCGTTCAATCTCTAGCATCCTGTTTTATCTTTCCCAGAATATTGAAATACCCGAAGCACATATCAATGCAGGGCTAGTCACCGTTACAAGATCAGCCCAGGGTGGGGCATTCAATTGGGGGGATACACCGGCAGGTTCCGTTTTCAAGATCAGGTCTAGTGACAGCTTTCCCCAAAATGCGTATCTATCGATTCCTTATCGGGGGGCCTGGTTTTATATTGCCGATAATGATTTGCAGTCAAAATCCACCTTTATGTTATTGATGCAATTGTTTGATTTACAAGCTGGACAGTCAAAATTTTCAGGCCCCACGCTTACTTTACCGGTCAGATAGCGTGATGAAAGCAGGCGTATAAAAGCAACTCTGTTTAGGATGCGGTGCAATGTCGAATATTGACCGCTCAATAGCAGTAATACGCCGCATAAAAAACCCAGGGAAGGATTGATTAAGGAATGTCGCACTTTTTGTTTTTCCACGTGTCTCAGAATCAGGTAAGTTGCTTTCCTGGTTTTGGGGGCGACTTAACACGGGGATATTAGCTGGTTCTACACCTGGACATACTGAAAACGGGGTATTTCAAAAAGGAGTGTAAATTCCACTTGACCCTGTTCTTTACAACAGGGTGTAAGATTTTAATATAGCTCGACTGTTTATTAATTCTTTGTGAGGGTTGAAATGTGAAAACCAGAGAGTAAGGAATTATGTTGCTTGAGGAGTTGCATTATGGCGCAAAATAAAGAAACGAAATCAACAGAAACCCCCTGGTTTGGTATTACTATCGTGGTGTCATGTTGTCTGGTGCCCTTAATGCCCTTTATCTTTACGATAGGGGGGGGCTGGATCAGTTCGTTAACGGACATGGAAACACGTAAACTTTTTCTTCTGATTCCCTTGTTGTTTTTTATCGCTTTAGTTTTTCGCAGACTCTATTGCCTGCCGGGTAGTGGCGAACAAGTTGCAGCGAGTGAATCCGGCGCAGTGAAACAAAAACTAAGGATGCTGTTCTGGGTAGGCTCGGTGTTGGTTTTGTGGTTATTGGCAGTGGTCTGAGCAGGCGCTGTTGCTGGGGTAAAGTGGTCGTATTAAACTCGGCAATAGATTGCCAGTTTTTAGCGGATATACAGCAGATGACATCCGGAGAACATTTTTTTGACACACTATACGCTAGTGGGCATTGCGCACTGATCTCAAACTGATGGATCTTGAACATTGCTTGAACCTCAACATCATTTTATACAGGAAATTAACCATGGACATTGAACAGCAAACCACAAAAACCAACACTCCCTGGCTGGGTGTGGGTGCGGTATTTGCCGCCATCGCTGCCTCGGCCTGTTGCGTCGGGCCGCTATTATTACTGTCCCTGGGTATTGGCGGGGCATGGATGAGTACCTTGACATCCATGGAAGCGGTTAGACCTTTTTTTATTATAGTAACCTTGTTATTTATCTGGGGCGGCTTCATGAAATTATATCTCAACAAGGATGACTGTAAAGCAAGTGCTGTCTGTGCGACCAATCCAGTGATCCAGAAGCAACGACAAATTTTCTGGATAGGCTCATGCGTCATCCTGGTGTTACTGGCTTTCCCCTGGTATGCCCCCTATTTTTTGTAAAGGCGAAGAATCATGAATATTAAGGTTTTATTTTTAGCGCTAGCGTTAGTCACGGGACTTTGCATGGCGCAAAGTAGTTTGGCTAAAGCTACCGTACCAACGGTAAACAGCACTCAATCGATAGTATTGGACATGCAAAACATGACGTGTCCTCTGTGTAAATTCACCATTAAAAAATCCCTTCTAGGTGTAGAGGGTGTGCAAAATGTGGACGTTGACTCAGATAAAAAAACCGCAAGCATCACTTTTAACGGGAAAAAAACCAATGTTGAAGCCTTAATCAAGGCCACCACTCATGCAGGTTATCCAGCAACCGTTCATCCAAAAAAATAAATTAACGTCATTATAATGTGGACTCAACAGCTTAAAATTGATGGGATGACCTGTCCTAGTTGCGTTGGCGGGATTGAGAAAAAACTCAATGGACTGCCGGGGGTAGAAATCAAAGTGTTTTACCCTGAAGGCATGGGATTGTTATCCGTGACGGGTGAAAGCAGTCTTAAATCATTGATCGGCAAGATCGAAGATAAAGGCTATCAAGTGACCGTACTGAGTGACACGCAGGCGGTTAAAACCAGTCTTGTAGATACAGTTGCAAGCAATGATTCGCAACGCCATGTTGCTATCATTGGTTCAGGCTCAGGCGCTTTCGCAGGCGCACTGAAAGCCGTAGAAAAGGGCGCTAAAGTTACAGTTATTGAAGCCAAAGATATCATAGGCGGAACGTGTGTCAACATCGGCTGTATACCCTCAAAAATTATGATCCGCGCAGCCCATATTGCCCATTTACAACAACATCATGGCCTTGAGGGTATAAAAAAACAAAAACCGGTGATTAATCGTAAAAAGTTACTGAGGCAACAGCAAACACGCGTAGATGAACTGAGAGCGGCTAAATATGAACGTATTTTAGCGTCTAACCCCAATATCACGCTGGTTAAAGGCAGTGCTCGCTTTGTCGATGCGAAGACCTTGATTGTGGATCAGGAACACGGTAAATATACTCAAATTATTGCTGACCAGTTTCTCATCGCTTCCGGTGCTTCGCCCATTATTCCAGCCATCCCAGGCTTGTCTGCGACGCCGTATTGGACATCCACAGAAGCACTGACAGCAGACACCTTGCCCGCACATTTAATTGTGATCGGCTCCTCCATTGTGGCTTTGGAATTAGCACAAGCTTATTTGCGGTTAGGTAGCAAAGTCACCTTGTTGGCACGTCATTCCCTCTTAAGGCATGAAGATCCGGAGATAGGGGCACAATTGCATGAAATTCTTGAATCGGAAGGCATGAAGATTCTGGATCATACCCAGGCTGAAGTGATTAGCTATAAAAAAGGGCTGTTTTCCTCCGGTAAATTCACCCTGAAAACCACCACTGGTCAGGTCTTGAAAAGTGATCAATTATTGATCGCCACGGGGCGTTCACCCAATACTAAAGATCTGGCATTAGGACAAGCCGGGGTTGCAGTGGATGATGAAGGGGCTATCATCATTGATGACCATATGCGGACCAATAAGGCACACATTTATGCAGCAGGAGACTGTAGCAACCTGCCACAATTTGTTTATGTTGCCGCAGCTGCAGGCACCCGGGCAGGCATCAATATGGCCGGGGGTGATGCCACTATTAACCTGTCCACTATGCCTGCAGTTATGTTTACTGAGCCGCAGATGGCTACGGTAGGTCTGACAGAAGGGCAAGCGCATAAACAAAATATCATAACCGAGAGTCGTCTGTTACCATTAGAGAATGTACCGCGCTCACTGGTCAATTTTGAAACCAGAGGCTTTGTTAAACTGGTAATGGCGGTGGATACACAGCGTTTGATAGGTGCACAAATACTGGCACCGGAAGCAGGTGAAATGATTCAAACAGCGGTGTTGGCTATACATAATAAAATGACCATTGAAGATTTGGCCGGACAGCTATTTGCGTATTTAACCATGGCAGAAGGCATTAAACTTTGCGCCCAAACTTTTAAGCAGGATGTCAAAGCACTTTCTTGTTGTGCGGGCTGAGTACATAAACTATAAAGTAAATTTAACGCATGGATACACCTATTTGTTCGAGCTGTGGTTGCTCATTAGTCCGGTTGGGAATCACTAGAGAAAAGGCGGCTTATTTTTCCTATAAAGATAAGCAATATTTCTTTTGCTGCGAAGGTTGCATTGAGGTCTTTAAAACTAATCCTGAAGAATTATTGCAGGAAACAGCCAATTTAATTGTGTGCCCGTCTTGTCTGGCTGAAAAACCGATTAGTGTCACAGTAGAACAAGCGTTTGATGGTGAATCATACAAATTTTGTCGATGTCCTTTCTGTATTGATCTTTTTAAGAAAAATAAAGACTATTTTATTAAACGTTTAGCCTGGGAAACAGACTATGCTGGAGTTTTTGGTGGAGAAGATGGCTGTTGTTAAAGCGCATAACGATTGAGCTTTGGTAATGACTTGACCGGCCATTGACTGTGAGTCAGGTTTAATCAGACTGACAATAAGGCCTAAGATTTTCTGCAGGGAAAAGATTTTTCCATAAATAACAGGTCTGGTTGCGTGCTTAGGGGATGTGTTGGGTAAATGTGGGCAATTGTCATCCGCTGGGCGCTAGCATTTTTAGGCATAAATTTCGAGATATGCCTTTTAGATTTTTCTAATTAAACCGAAGTCGCCATCAACACTGACTAACTCGCCATCCTGAAATAATTCTGTAGCGCCTTGAATACCGGCGATACAGGGTTTGCCATATTCTCTTGCGACAATAGCCCCGTGTTGTAGCGGGCCACCCACTTCCAGAATAATGGCGCCGGCATTGACAAACAGAGGTGTCCATCCGGGATCGGTAGCGCGCGCCACCAGAATTTCGCCGGCCAGCAATGGTTTTTCATGCGCTGTGTGCAGCACCTTGATCCTCCCGGTAACAAGGCCTGATGAAATCGGCTGTCCAGAAAATTCGCCTGCTGTGGCTTTGCCAGGCTTAGGTTTATAAAAACGACCTCTGGAATCAAACACCGGGAAGTGTTGTTTACACTGTTGCAAGGGTTGATAATATGCCCGGTTCTTATGCAGAATCTTGCGTAAATCCAGTTGCCTGTTCTCACGGCCTTGTTGAATATCAAGCAAACGTAAATCAAAAATATCCTGCGTCTGATCAAGCCGTTTTTCCGTTACCCATTGATCAGCAATTCTCAGGACATCAGAGCGCACGACATCTAATCCAAAAATGACATTGTATTTATGGGCTTCACGCAAGCCTCCCAAATTGACAATCACCCCCACGAGTTGATGCAGTTTCTTTCTTTGTCTGGGCTGTAACGCTTGCTCCAGTTTCCGGATATTGGCGTTACGTTTATTTTGTGCCGTTGCAAATAAAGCTAGCGGTGATTGTTCTGGATGGGTGATTTTCCTGAGCTGTTGCAGCTGATCAAATAATAAGGCAGGGTTGTCACGAAAACGCGGTTGAGCCAGTTCAATTTCTTCCACAGCTCGATGACCATAGCGGCTGATAAAATCATTCCAGCTTTTTTGAAAATTTGCGTCTAGTTTGCCTTGCTGCCAGGCCTGATAAAGCGCTGCTGGATCAGAAGATACATCAGCAGGGAGTTGTTGGCTTAATAAAAAAAGATCATGTCCCATCGCTACGGTAATATTGTCGGGTAAAGACTGATCCAGCGTGTTGATCATTTGGCTTTGTGCAGCGCTCGCATCTGGAAATAAGCGGCGAATTTTCCACATGGCGATTTTGGTCGCCACAAAAGCAGGTTCCGTGGTTCTTAAAATAAGTACGGCAGATTCATCTGTCACTTGCTTGACAAAATCAGGCAGGGTCATAGCATCTGAATTCATGTTGCTGACGCGATGTTGAAAGTCCAGACAAGCCTTATCGACCTTTTGTCGCGTTTTTTTAGGATCTGTTAATGCCCGGTGGAATATTAGGATTCGGGGGAAAATACGGATCAGGGTAGCAAATATCAGCCCGGCTTTAACAAAGTCAGGATTGCGAAATCGATCCAGGTTTGCTTCTTCAAGTGCGGTAGCTGCAAGACCGTCCATACATCTAATGGCTTGTATGATTCTGGCAGAGGGGAGCAGGTGTAATACATTGCTCAGATTTAAATATAAGCGTCCACTGGCACAAAAAGGCAGGGCTTTGGATACATCATCCACCATGTGTTTGCCCAGCATTTCATGGGTTGCTGCTTTGATGACCCGAACAAATATATCTGAAGTAAACGGTGAAAGAGGTTTATGAAAACCCTGCACACTCAGAGTAATGTCAAAATACAAGCGTCTTCTTGCGGTGGGCCTGGTGCATAGTTTTAGCGGTAAAACATTATGTGTGGTAATGGGCCGTGCCTGCAGCAGATAAAGACAATCCTTTTCCAGAGCCCATTCAATATCCATCGCTTGCTGATAATGCGACGCTATTTTCTGGGTGGCCTCCATGATGGCCAGTGCCTGCGTATCACTTATCGAGAATTGCTGGGCTGGCTCAGTGGTTGTCAGAGTGGTGCCTCCCTCTTTATTCAGCAGCAAACAGCATTCTTTAGCGCCTAGCGTTTTACTGACGAGTTGCTTGCTGGGTTGGTTAATGATAAAGATATCTGGCGAGGCAGAGCCGGATACCAAAGTTTCACCCAGACCGAAATTTGCATTTATGACCAGTTCGTCGTAATCGTTATTCAGTGGGTTTATACTAAAAGCCATCCCCGCACTCTCACTCCGGATTTGTTTTTGTATCACTATTGCCATGTTAGGCATTGATAGGCCGGCATGATGCTGCGCCTTGTAGCTTAGAACACGAGGGTCTAGGCAACTGCTAAAAATATCACGAATGGCAGCCGGTAGATTTTGCTTGTTGACGCCCAGCACGGTGTCATAAACGCCGGCAAAACTAGCGTTGTTACAGTCTTCCTCGGGTGAAGAGGAACGTACTGCAAACAAGCTGATGTCTGGATATTTGGCTAAGCCGTCGTGAAGATTCTTGAGTTGTTCTGCATCCAGCGTATAACGTGCAGTGATGGCTTTGAGATCGGTACAAAGCTGTTGCAGTTGTTCAGCATCGCCCCGGTTCTTTATAAAGGTTTCCCACGCAGCGGTTTGTTGTAATTGTTTAAACCAAGGTGTAAAAAAATGGCTGGTTAAGATAAAACCCGGGGGGACATTAAGCCCTAGCCGGCTCATTTTAATGAGATTAAAACCCTTACCGCCAACTTGTGAAATTAACGGGAGTGTTTGCTTATCAGGAAATAAAACAATCATCATGCTTGGCTGTTATTTTTAGGCGACTCGAGAGACGGAGGGGATAAGGTTTGATATCGCCCAGAACATTATAGTGGCTTAAATCATTATCATTTTCAATGGTGTGGTTGCCGGCGCTTGCAAGTCATGGCAGAAAGGGGGACTGTTAAACACCAAGACTTGGAGCTGCTGAGTGCGGAGGATAGGGAACACAGGTAAGCCCGGGTGGGTTTTTACGACAGGTTGATGACGGTAAGGTGTCTCAAGGCCAAGGTTTTAAAGCAATTACCCTGTTTCAGGCCTGTTGATGTGTCAACACTTTTCAGGACACAAATTGACACAACATTAGTTTTTAATAAACACAGCAAAAAAATACACTTTGTAAGGATTTGCTTATATGTTGTTGCGCTATACTTGCCATCAGCAAGAAAAACCTAACACTTAAAGAGTCGGTTAAATAAGCATAAGGGTATGCAGCAGAGACCATGGTATTGGTTACGCTATAAACCTTATGAAGCCAGTCGTGCCGAATAACACAGCATTTTATTAAATTAACAGCTGACTGTTTCTCAACTGCTTATCGTTAAGGAAAAGTGGCTTCGAAGGCAAAACAAAACGGTTGTTGATTCCTTGTTTCCCGTGCTAAACCTTTATCTTTCTGAAGCACGCTGAGGATTGGTCGAGCACACAATACATCCATAGATGAAAAAACGATGTTTTTTTAAAATCCCGTGTCGATGAAAATTTTCATGTGAAAAATAGTGCCAAAGCATTGTTTTTAAAAAATACGCCATTGACCATAACAAAACAAACTGGTGGC
>JAPYOW010000012.1:0-16228 GCA_029937975.1 Methylococcaceae bacterium
CTGTCAGTTTTTTTCTGACTTCGTTCCTGTAATTGAATATTAATGATTCTAAGCGCAGCCATCACTGAAGAAAAAACCTGATTAGAATGAACGCCCCGGGTTTTACGCAATTTATTGGCACAATCCCAGGTAATGATACACTCTGTCAGAGCACTGGTATGCCCTCCTTTCGGTATTCTTACCTCATAATCAACGAGGGCAGGCAAACTGTAGTCATGGAGTTTCAACACTTTATTGATCGCATCAATAAAGGCATCAAAGCCGCCGTTACCTGAACCAGAGGCCAGATGAATTTCATTTTGCACATCAACACGTATACTGACTGTTGCTTCCAGATCCAGACCACTGGTGATTGAACAATTCAAGAGTTTAATATGCTGATAGTTTTTACTTTCCAGCACATCAGCAATAATAAACGGCAGGTCTTCGGTGGTAATCGTCTGTTTGGAATCGCCTAACTTAACAATTCGAGCCAACACCTTTTTCTGGTTATCTTCCGATAATTCAAGCTCAAGTAATTCCAGATTCTTTCGCAAAGAAGCCTTACCACTCATCTTGCCCAGCGCATAACTGTGAATCCGTGAAAAGCGTTCGGGAAATAAGGCACTTTTATACAAATCACCTTTTTGGTCACCATCCGCATGGATGCCCGCTGTCTGAGTAAATACATCAGCACCCACAATAGGTGCATTGGCAGCCACTCGTTTCCCCGAAAAATTTTCCACCAAGTGACTGGTACGCACCAGATGACTCTCATCAATCGACAAATTCATCTTCATCTTATCACCCAGTACCACTGCAACTTGCGCTAAAGAAGCGTTTCCGGCACGTTCCCCCAGACAATTGATGGTGCAATGAATTGAATTAATCCCGGCACGCACGGCAGCCATCACATTGGCAGTGGCCAAACCATAATCATTATGCGGATGAAAATCGAATTGAACTTCAGGATAACGGCTACACATATCACTAAGACTATCAAACACTTCTTCAGGCGATAGCACACCCAGCGTATCGGGTAACATGAAATGGGTAATGCCTGAACGTTGCAGACTATCCACTAAGGCAAAAACATACTCCCGATTATCATGGTATCCATTAGACCAGTCTTCCAGATACACATTCACAGTCAGTCCTTGACTCAATGCATAATCCACGGTTTTGAGAATGTCGACTACATGTTCTTCCCGGGTTTTCCCTAATTGATCCCGGCAATGTTTTTCGCTGCCTTTGGTTAACAAGTTGATCACACTACCGCCCGTTTCCAGTATCCAGTCGACACTGAGGGTATAATCAACAAATCCTAAGACTTCAACACAACCATCAAATCCTTCTGCCCGCGCCCATTCATTGATGCGGGAAACAGCTTGTTTTTCACCCTCTGAAACGCGCGCAGAAGCAACTTCAATCCGGTCAACACGTAACGACTGGAGTAATGCCTTGGCAATATTGACTTTTTCATCGGGTGAAAAGGACACGCCCTGTGTCTGCTCTCCATCACGTAAGGTGGTGTCCATTAACTGGATATGTCTGGGTTGTATCGACATGCTTATTATCGTAAATAACTGATTTAATGTTCCGTAAGCTGAGTCAACACTGGCCTAACTCGACGAGCTTATAAAAGGGGTGATACGCAATCGCCCCACACTGCATTAACTCCAAAGCCATGGGTAAGTTTGTTTATGCTTGGCTTCATACTCTGCAATCTTATCGGATTGCAGCAACGATAAACCAATATCATCCAAGCCTTGCAACAGGTTGTCTTTACGAAAAGTATCAATTTCAAAAGTAAAACCATTACCCGCAGGGGTGATTAACTGTTGATTTTCCAAATCAACAACAAAACGTACGCCTGCATTGTCAGCAACTTCCGCCATCAGATCATGCAACTTCTGCTTATCAACCTTAAGGGGCAATATACTGTTTTTAAAGCAGTTATTATAAAATATATCCGCATAACTAGTAGATACAATGGTATTAAAGCCATAATCTGCAATCGCCCAGGGCGCATGTTCCCGTGATGAGCCACAACCAAAATTATCGCCCACCACCAGTATTTTCGCTCCAGCAAATTCTGCTTTATTTAATTCAAAATTAGCATTATCACTGCCATCATCATTAAAACGCCAGTCATGGAATAAATGTTTTCCAAAACCGGTACGCTCAACTCTTTTTAGAAATTGCTTAGGAATAATCTGATCAGTATCGACATTACTACGCTTCATTAATGCAGCGATACTTTCGTGTTTTTTATACGGTTCCATAATTTTTCCTAGTGCTCCTAAAGATTACGAATATCAACAAAATGACCGGCGGCTGCGGCTGCGGCTGCCATTGCAGGAGACACTAAATGTGTTCGGCCGCCTTTACCTTGACGGCCTTCAAAGTTCCGGTTTGAGGTAGATGCACTGCGTTGCCCTACTGTCAATTCATCGCCATTCATGGCCAGGCACATTGAGCAACCAGGATCACGCCACTCCCAACCAGCTTCAATAAAAATCTTATCCAGCCCTTCTTGTTCGGCTTGCTCTTTGACATGATACGAACCAGGTACAGCAATAGCCGTGACACCCTCAGCCACTTTAGTGCCTTTGGTCACTTCAGCAGCAACCCGAAAATCCTCAATCCGTCCATTGGTACAAGAGCCGATAAAAATCAAATCCACAGCAATATCCGTGATTTTGGTATTCGCTGTTAAGCCCATATAGTTCAGCGCATTAGCACAGGCTTCACTTTTGATTTCATCCTCAAAATCTTCGGGTGCGGGTATCACACTGGTTACACCAGCCACCTGCTCAGGTGATGTTCCCCATGTCACTTGTGGCTCAATTTCATCCGCATTTAAGGTAACAATAGTATCGTACTGCGCGCCTTCATCAGACACTAAGCCTTGCCAATAAGCCAAGGCTTTATCCCAGTTTTCACCGGCAGGGGTAAACTCACGCCCTTTCAAATAATCATAGGTTTTTTGATCGGGTGCCACCAGACCTGCTCTTGCACCGGCTTCAATTGCCATATTACATAGCGTCATACGGCCTTCCATGGAAAGCTTGGTAATTGCTTCACCAGCATATTCAATCACATGCCCTGTACCTCCAGCAGTACCAATCTTGCCAGTAATCGCTAAGGCGATATCTTTTGCTGAGGCATATTTTGATAACTCGCCGTCTATTTGTACCAACATGGTTTTAGACTTTTGCTGCGGCAAGGTTTGAGTTGCCATCACATGCTCGACTTCTGAGGTACCAATACCAAAAGCCAAAGCGCCAAAGGCACCATGTGTTGCTGTGTGACTATCACCACAAACAACCACCATGCCCGGATGCACAAAACCATGCTCAGGCACCACGACATGAATAACACCATTGTTTGGGCTCTTCATATCATAAAGGTTTAAACCATTGCTCTTGCAGTTATCTGCCATGGTTTCAATTTGCTTTTTAGCAATGGGATCGGCAATCGGAAGATGCCTGTTTTTTGTAGGTACACAATGATCCATCGTCGCTAAAATACTATGCGGGTTGCGTACTTTACGTTTAGCTACTCTTAATCCTTCAAAAGCCTGAGGACTGGTCACTTCATGCATTAAGTGTCTGTCTACATAAATCAAAGGGGCCTGACCCGGTACTTCAACCACAAGGTGGCTATCCCAGATCTTTTCATACATCGTTTTTTTCATAGTCGTTCCACATATGTATCAACTTAAACTTGATTATCTTAAGTCGATCGCTAATTAGTCTTTACATTTTGTAAAATTAACCGCTAATTATCGCTTAATTTGCTGGCTATTTGCAATTTTGTTTTTGCATGTACAAACAAGCGTGCTTTTTGATAGCGGAATGCGCACTACCCCTGCCAGTTTATTAATGCCATGCGTAGTACGCGAGAACCCGGGAATGTCTACGTCAGAGCCGACTGTTTGCTACTGGCAACCCCAGCTACAAAATATTTCCAGCTCATGTCCGGTACCCCTGAAATCTGTAACAGAAGCAAACGCTAATTAAACTCAGTTCAGTTAATATTCATGGCGCCTAAGATAAGCTAAACCTGACATCAGCAGCCAACATTAACAAGCAGGAGTCAATAATGAAAATATTAACCTTAATCCTCCTATTCTTCTCTTTTTCTGGCTTGAGTCAGGCCCGAAGCTGGCAACATAATAACTATAATGCGCATGAGGACAACCATAACAACCGCCATTTCTGGCAAACAATAGCAAGTCGTCAACACGAACAGCATCGACACGTTGATCGTGGCATTAAAAAAGGTCAATTAACGCACTGGGAAACCAAGCAATTAACTGATGCAAGAAGGCATATAGGCAGTGTAATCAGACACTACAGACACCATCCCTACCTGAGCCACTCACACAAAAGAGAAATATTGCACCACCTGGCGCATTATAGCGATCACATCTATCATTTAAAACACAATAGGCATTATGCTCATCGCCATGATCAGCACACCCGTCAAACCTATTCTCATGCCGGCAGAGCTAAGCTTTATCGCCATAATCGTAATTTATCCTGGGCCAACAATAACTTCTCATCCGGTTTTTACTTCAGATTTTAACCGCCCCATGCCTCTCGCGCGCACCCGGCTGTCTTACCCGGATACGCGAGAGAGGTTGGCTTTTTAGACCACTCGCATTAGATAACACCCAGCTCTTGCTAATTTGTTGCGAGGAGCTTTAGCACACCCTGAAACCCTTCCCCCTCTGCCTTAAATATCAGGTGTTTTAAAAACAACGAAAGGATCATTATTGCGGTACTATATAGTAAATAATAATAATACTAACAATGAACACACAAACTGGTTTTTCCAATATCCGCTATTTCAAAGACAGAATCAGACGCATCCTGCCCAACTCCCAAGCAATTACTTTAGCATTAATTCTAATTACTGGCTTTATCCTCATCTATGCCTTATCAGATATTTTAATGCCCGTTTTTGCATCCATTGTCCTTGCCTATCTGTTATTAGGCATTGTTGAAAAATTAGAGAAAAAACTCCCTCGTCTTGCCGCTGTCTATCTGGTTTTCTCCGCTTTTCTCACCTGTCTGGGCCTTTTTCTATTTGTATTAATGCCCATGGTTTCTACCCAGACCGTACAGTTAGTACAAAGAATCCCTGAAATCATTAAACGGGCTCAGGCAGAAATCATGCGTTTACCCGAATTGCACCCGCAATTTATTTCTGAAGACAGTGTCAGTAAAATCATGAGCTCACTGCAAAATGAATTATTACATTACGGCCAAGACCTGGTTTCAAATTCCGCTGCCTCTTTTGTAGGCCTGGTGGCCGCCATTGTTTATCTGTTTCTTGTTCCCATGATGGTTTTTTTCTTCTTGAAAGACAAAAACACGCTGATTTCCTGGTTTGTGAAGTTTTTACCCCGGGACCGTAGCTTAACGATTAAAGTCTGGAAAGAAGTGGACACTCAAATTGCAAATTACGTCCGGGGGAAATTCTCAGAAGTCTTGATTCTGACATCGGCCAGCTATCTAACATACAGCTTTTTAGGCTTAAACTATGCAATATTGCTCTCCGTATTAATGGGCTTATCGGTGGTTATTCCGTACGTAGGCGCTACCTTGGTCACCTTCCCTGTCCTGGGTGTAGCCATTATGCAATGGGGATTCACAGCTGATGAGTTCATGTATGTTGCCATCGCTTATTCAGTGATTCAGGCGATTGACGGGGTTATTTTGATTCCCTTGTTATTTTCTGAAGCCGTTAACTTACACCCCATCGCCATCATCGTTGCCATTTTATTTTTTGGGGGACTGTGGGGATTTTGGGGGGTATTTTTCGCCATTCCTTTGGCAACAGCCGTTAAAGCCATCATCAATGCATGGCCATCACTGGTGGACACACCACCGGATACTTCTTTTTAAATCAAAAACCTTACACAAGCAGGGTTGAACCCCTAAAAACTCTCGGCAATATAGGTGGCAAGTCTAGAACGTTCAACATGCTTTAAGGTGATATGCGCTGAATGTTCCCAGTTTTTCATCCTGTCGATAACATAGGAAAAACCCGAAGTGGATGAGGTCAAATAAGGGGTATCTATCTGTTTTAAATTACCAATCACCACCACCTTGGTCCCTTCCCCTGATCTTGAAATCAAGCTAAGTATTTCATGCGGTGTCAGGTTTTGACCCTCGTCTATTATAAAGAACTTATGGGCCAGCGATCTGCCTCGCATAAAGGTAGTTGATTTCATTACTATTTTACTGAACATCAAGGCTCTACTTGCTGTTTTTTCAACCCCTGATCGTTCTTCATTGCCACACAGGTAATCAATACTATCCAACACAGAACCCATCCACGGCCCGACTTTGGCCCACTCTTCTCCTGGTAAAAACCCAATTTCTTTTCCCAGAGAAACCGTTGCCCGGGTCACAATGATTTGATCATAATTTTTTTGCTCAAACACCTGATAAAAAGCCGATGCTAAAGAAAGCAAAGTCTTGCCACTACCTGCTTCCCCCGAAATAGAAACAAAATCAATATCCGGGTTATTGAGTAAATTAAGCGCAAATGATTGTTCATCTGAGCGCGCATGTAATCCCCAAACGGCATGTCTTGTTTTGTAATCATTCAAGGTTTCTGCAATGCAATAGTCATCATAAACCTCCGTAACGATTGCGTTCATATGTTGCCCTGAATCATCTTCGGGAGAATATATATTGCAATTAATTAACAGCGATGAAACCCAGGGTGCCGTAATTTTATAACGCAACCTTTGTGAATCACTGGATACTGGAGATAAAACCTCACAAATGACGCCTTCCCCCGCCCAATACTCCTTGGTCAGACACACGCGTCCTGCGCCTAAAATATCTTCATCCGCAATTTTACTGATTTTTTCATGCCGATAGTCTTCTGTTTGAATCCCTGCAACCGAAGCGCGAATGCGCATATTAATGTCTTTTGTGACCAGAATAATGGCAAAATCAGCATCTGAAACCAAATCTTTATGCTGTTCAAGATATTTTATCGCATTAATAATTTCTTTATCAGGGTCAGAGGTTTCATCGCTATCGAAGGTTTGAAAAACCAGTTTTCCTTCACTGTTTGGAAGGTTAATCCCGTTTCTTATCTCTTCAAATGCGGCACTTTCAATCATGCTATCAAGATGACGATGAACTTCTCTTGCATTTCGAGCCGTTTCTCTATTGCCTGTTTTATGATGATCCAGCTCCATCAGCACTGTTTTTGCTATAAAAACAAAATGCTCGTCAAATTTGAATAAAGACTCAGGATTATGAATCAACACATTGGTGTCTAGAACGTAGCAGCGCTTTTCCAGTTTAACTTCATTCATCACGACATAGCCTCCGGCAACAAGCAACTACACCGGCCTTATTCCTTGCAGCCGGGTCATAAAGAAAATCAATGTATTACTGTAAAACGAGCTAGCGCCCGTAACTTGCCAGTCCCGACGAGGTCAGGCCTGCTCACGCCGTTATTGCAGCCCACACCGACAAACTGAATAACAATGACAGGTTGTTTACGACAACTCAGTCAGTTTTTGCAAAACATCTTCAATATGCGTTTTAACTTTGACTTTACGCCATGCATAAAGCAGTACACCTTCCTCATCAATCAGAAAGGTACTTCTCTCGATACCCCTGACCTGTTTGCCATACATGTTTTTCATTTTGATCACATCAAATAGCTGACAAAGTATTTCTTCTTTGTCAGACAGCAACTCAAAAGGAAACGCCTGCTTTGCTTTAAACCCTTCATGGACTTTTACGCTATCCCGGGAGACGCCAAAAATAACGGTATTAAAGTCATTGAATCGTTCTATATTATCTCTGAAATCTTTGCCTTCTAAGGTGCATCCCGGCGTATTGTCTCTCGGATAAAAATAAAGAATGATTTTTTTGCCTAAATAGGCAGAAAGTTTAAAACGGCTGTCACCTGTTGCATCAGCTTCAAAATCAGGAATGTAATCCCCTATACTTATGTTGGTCATATTATCGTTTGATGGGTTCAATAATGGCATCTATATTTAAATGATCACAAAAATCAAGAAACTCCTCTCTTAAGGCTAACAACTTGACTGCGTGAGGAATAAGCAAGATAAATTTGGTCGAAAATACAGGGTTCTGAATATAAGGTGCCTGATAACAACTAGCACTAATCTCTTCAATATCAATATCCCTATCCAGCATAAAACGGGTAATACTTTCTATTATGTCACTGCGATTCAGTGAAATAGTCTCCAGGGTATATGGAATACTTTTACAGTCGACCGGATTGCTTTCCGGCCTTAACATATGAATATTGATTTCAAGTCGTTTTTGTAGGCCATCTAAAATAGACTCCAGTTTGGCAATATGATTCCAGTCCCCGTCTATCAACAAATAAGAAGCCGTCGTTTGCGCCAGTTGAGAGGATCTCAACTCGACCACATGACAACTACAACTGGAAATAGCCGCTAAAATTTCGACTATAAAATGAGTAGATCTTTTTCCTAAAACGACAAGGGCAAGCTGCATACAGTACATCCTTATTTTTTGTTTGCAGTTTATCATCAAATTACCGATAATTAATTGTATTTTTTTTACCTTTATATTGCTGACACTATATAATTCATGCCAGTTGCTCAAGTTAAACAATATCAACTGCCTAAGCTTGTTCATCCCCCTCTGGACCTCTACCTTTAAAATGAACACCTTGTAATTTCATCCTTAATGAAAATACTCTTAATAACCCCTCCCATGACCCAGCTGAATACACCGTATCCAGCCACGGCATATTTAACCGGTTTTCTTAAACAAGAAAACTACGATGTCGCGCAAAGGGATTTAGCCATAGACCTTTTTTTATCGCTACTTACCCGGCAAGGGCTGGAAAATATTCATCAGGTTATCGAAGATAACTTTGCCGATTTTGAAGACCATGAACTGCCTGACGCCATCTATCACTTTTTACTCAACTATTCGCAATACAGTATTTGTGTAGAGCCCACGATTAAATTCCTGCAGGGGAAAAACCCGTCACTGGCATTACGCATTACCTCGCGCAGCTTTCTTCCCGAAGGCCCACAGTTTGAAAATTTATATCAAATGGAAGAAATGTCAGAACATATTTTAACTGACGCTTTTGGTAATTTAGGGATGCAGGACAAAGCCAAATACCTGGCCACGTTATTCATTGATGATCTTTCAGCAGTCATTACCCAGGGCGTTGATCCACATTTTGAAATCTCTCGCTATGGTGAACAATTAGCCGCATCCAATCCTTCATTTGATGATTTGTACCAGCAACTTCATCAGCCTGCCCTCTACACAGATCAAGTGATTTCATCATTAGTGAATGATTATTTATCTCAGGAACAACCCGATATTGTAGGCATCACCGTCCCTTTTCCGGGCAACATGCTGGGAGCACTAAAAATTGCCCAGTGCTGTAAAATCGCCAATCCGCAGATAAAAACCGTACTGGGTGGTGGTTTTATTAATACGGAACTCAGGTCATTGCAAGACCCGCGTATTTTTGAATTTATTGATTTCATCACCGTTGATAATGGCGAAAGACCTTTTTTAACCTTAATCGAGTATCTTGACCAGCAACGTCCCATTGAAGATTTAGTACGCACCTACCGCATCCATGACCAGCAAGTAGTCTATAGCAACAACCCCACACTGCACGACATACCTCACAAAAATACAGGGACCCCCAGCTATCAAGGACTGCAGACAGATAATTATCTGTCCTTGTGCGAAATGCTTAATCCTATGCATCGCATCTGGAGTGATGGTCGCTGGAACAAGTTGACTATTGCCCAGGGCTGTTATTGGTCGAAATGCAGCTTTTGTGACATCAGCCTTAACTACATAGGCGAATACGATGATGCCGGTGCGGAAATCATCGTGAATCGAATTGAAACATTAATCCGTGAAACCGGCGAAACCGGCTTTCATTTTGTGGATGAAGCCGCACCGCCAAAAGTCTTATTTGCCATGGCAAAAAAACTGATTGAACGCCAGATTATTATCAGCTGGTGGGGCAATATCCGTTTTGAAAAAACATTCACGGCTGAACTTTGCCAGCTGCTAGCTGATTCCGGCTGCATTGCCATCAGTGGGGGACTGGAAGTAGCCTCCGACCGCCTGTTGAAACTGATGAAAAAAGGGGTCACCGTCGAACAAGTGGCCCGGGTCAGTAAACACTTTACAGATAGCGGCATTTTGGTACATGCTTATTTAATGTATGGCTTCCCCAGTCAAACCGAACAGGAAACCGTTGACTCTCTGGAACGTGTCCGTCAATTAATGCTTAATGGTTGTATTAATTCTGCCTACTGGCATCGTTTTGCAGCAACGATTCACAGCCCCATTGGCCAACAGCCTGATCAATTCGGAATAGAATTAATACCTAATGAAGCGGTATTATTTGCAGAGAACGATATTGCATTTCATGACCCGGTTAATGCCGATCATGATATGCTGGGCAAAGGCTTAAAGAAAGCGCTTTATAACTATATGCATGGCATGGGTTTTGATCTTCCCATCAGTTTCTGGTTTGAGCAAGCAGTCAAAGAACCGGATATTCCCTCTGACTTTATTGAGCAAGCCATTTACCACTCACTCCCTGATTAATGACAAACGAACCCTTCACCTTTGAACAAATCCATATAGAAGTCGCGCGTAATGCCTCTGATGACTTCAACCTGTTCCATGATAAACACAAATGGTTACAGATTAATCACAACCCCTTCAAAGGACCTATCGTTCTTGGCTTTCAATTAAATACATTCATTGAATATCAAATGCGTTTATACCGGGAAGCGCATCATGAAAACCAGATTATTTTAGAAAACAATTTACGTTTCAGTAATTACCAGATCACCTTTATTAACCCGCTAAAACCCGCCACAGCGTTTTTTTTTGAAATAAAAAAAACCTTGATAAAAACCATTCCACAATTAACACTGGGCAACCGGGTCACCATAAAAACCAAAAAAGAAACCATTTTATTAGGCTTTAAAAAAGAAACGCAAAACCCATTGTTTTTGCCTGACATACAATTCAAACAATTGCCCAATTTGCATGCCATCCCTGACAAAACAATCATCCCAGGTACCGATTACTTTCTTAAACGAAAATTCCTCAACAATGGCAATGTAAAAAACTTTCTATCAGGCTCTTTAGTAGAACAATCCGATTATTTTGATGAATTGGCACATACTGCAAACTACCCGGAAGTTTTTCCATGCAGCCTCGCCTCCGGTGCATTACTGGAAAAAGCACAACAGGAAAACCATGATTTCAAACGCAATCCCATGGTTTATACTTCCCATGAATTATCTATTGACCGACATCATTTAAGCCGCTTAAAAAATGACGATAAGCTCTATATTCTGGTTAAACAACACCCTGAGTCACCTACCAATACCCTGAACCAGACCAATATCCAAGTCAGAACATACGACTGTTTTGGACTCTTACATAACCATGATGTGTTATTCAGAGTCAGAATGAACCTGGTGCCATTAGAAGAAATTTTGAAAAACCTGGATAACAAAAAAATAAATAGCGGTAATATCAGACCTTCAATCACCGGTAAGGCTGCCTCAAGATAACTAACACAATGAGCACCCCCGTATCACTATCAACCCCGACAATCTCTTTATATGGCTTCAGGCTATTGATCGCATCAATCAACCTACCCACCCTATCAAGAAACAGCCTGTACCAAACGGTTAAAACACCAGAGTCTTGTGCGCTGTTTGCTAACATAACAAGCCAGTCTCAATTATAAAATGCAAAACCCGCTTTTACCCTTTCAGCGACACCGGCTAAGCAGATAAGCAGCTCCACTTCTGAACAGGTTAATACTGTCCGGACAGCAAAAACAAGCAGCTGTCACACAGCTCTAGCGGTATTAGCGTCTTGTATTTTAAGCACCGTATAAAGCAGACAGTCAAAACAGATTTTAATTTACACTATTCAGTGGCGACTGGATAAAGTGCTAAAAATATTGTATCGCGTCTAAGGTTTAAGAAAAAATCTTCGGCTCAGGTTAGCCGCTATTCCTTTTTTAACTTCATAAAAAAAACAGCCCGCAGTGCCTTTTTTATATCCGTATCCTTATTTTCTGCGGCAATACACAAAAAAACTTAAATCCACAGTGAACGCCAAACAATTACTGCCTACTAAGTAAGCCTTGAATTATCTCAATGGTTTTTTCTGTCGCACCCTGATTCTTCCCTACAAAAGCATTGGCGTTAGAAACCAGACTTGCTCTATACTCACCATCAGCATGCACTTGTACCATTGTATTGATAATCTCTTCCTTACTATGACACTGAATGGCAGCCCCTGTCGCCAACATGTTATTGGCTATTTCTTTAAAATTAATCATGTGCGGGCCAAATACAATCGGCACCCCCATAACAGCGGGTTCTAAAGTATTATGCCCACCTACAGGCACCATGCTGCCTCCTACAAAACTTACATCTGCCGCCCCATATAACAGTTTCAACTCACCCATGGTATCGGCAATATAAACCTCTGTCTCGGCGGCACATGGCTGTCCTGTGCTACGCATACAGGTTTGAAACTGCAAGCTTTCTGCCAATTGTTTAACCAGCGTAAACCTTTCCGGGTGCCGGGGAACAATCACTAACAGCAATTCAGGTATCTGTTTTTTTAATTGCGGAAATATTTCTAAAAAAATGCGTTCTTCATGCTCATGTGTACTGGCAATGATCCAGACAAAACGCCCCGCAAAACTGTCTGCCTTTATTTTGTGTGCTTGCTGAATAAAACCGGGGGATACCGTCAAATCAAACTTTAAATTTCCCGAAACTGCAACATTATCCTGTCCGGCGCCAATATCAATAAAACGCTGTTTATCCTCTTCTGTCTGGGTTAAAACCCAGACAACATTTGCCAGTGCTGGTCTGATTAGCGCGGGGATTTTTTTATAGCCTTTGGCTGAGTTTGCTGATAACCGGGCATTGATAATCATTAAAGGGATATTGTTTTCCACACATTGCGCATAAAGATTTGGCCAAATCTCTTTTTCCATAATAATGGCAATTTTTGGCTTAAACACTGCGAGAAATCGTTTCACCACGGGAGGCAAATCATAAGGCAAATACACATGACTAACAGCAGTGCCTAAAACAGCCTTTACTCTTGCTGAACCTGTAGGTGTTGTGGTGGTAACAAGGAAATTACAGGATGGATATATTGCCTGTAATCGCTTAACCAGTGGAAACACAGCTTCTGCCTCTCCGACAGAGACGGCATGTATCCAGATAACATCGCGGAGATTTTTTTGCTGATAAAAGGCCAGCCGTTCAGTCCAGCGCTGCCTATATTCGGGAGATTTGAAGCCTCGCCAGTAGAGGCGAAGTAATATAAAGGGGATGAGTAGATAAAACAGTGAAGTGTACAGTAATCGCATAACTACAGGAAAAATTGCTTTTTTCCACACTCCAATTTTTTAAATATTGATTCCAGAGATATGATTAATGCGAACCTGCAACTATTGATTCAACCATTCCATGTAGAGCTGCACACCTGCTTCTACAGACTTGAATTGATGATCACATCCTGCGGCTCTTAGCTTTTCCAGGTTTGCTTCGGTAAAACTTTGATAACAACCTTTTAAGTGCTCTGGAAAGGGTATATATTCCAATTGACCTTGTTGATGATAGGCTAAAACTGCATTGGCTACATCGTTAAAAGTCTGACTACGACCTGTTCCGGTATTATAGATCCCTGATACTTGCGGGTTATCTAAAAACCACAAATTAATATCAACCACATCATCGACATAGATGAAATCACGTTTTTGCTCGCCATTCTCATAACCATCACATCCCTCAAAAAGACGGACCACATTTGATGCTTTAATCTGATTGTTAAGATGAAATGCAACACTAGCCATACTACCCTTATGTTCTTCATATGGGCCGTAAACATTGAAGTAGCGTAGACCGACAACTTGTGCGGTTAGCTTATTTTGAAACCTTCTAAAATACTGATCGAACTGAAACTTTGAATATCCATAAACATTCAATGGCCCTTCATAATCCAGCTGTTCTTTGAAGGCATTATCAGAACCATACACTGCCGCACTGGAAGCATAAATTAAAGGAATCTTATGCGACTGACAAAACTGAAACAGGGTTTTGCTATATTCATAGTTATTTTCCATCATATAGCGCCCATCCCACTCCGTTGTAGTTGAACAGGCACCTTGATGAAAAATCGCTTCTATCGAAGCAGCCGGATAACAGCCTTTCTCCAATTTCAGCAAAAATTCAGTTTTATCTTGATAGTCGGCTATCTGACAATCAATCAGGTTCTTATATTTAACCCCATTTGTCAGATTATCAACCACCAAAATATCATCGTAACCACGTCGGTTCAAACCTTGTACAAGATTACTACCTATAAAGCCGGCCCCGCCAGTTACGATGATCATAGTACTTATGCTTCAGCAGCTATCTCAATTGATACTGTCACAATCACATCTGTATGCAGATGAATATTGATACCATAGCTACCGACTTGACGAATCACGCCGTCAGGCATTCTGACTTCGTTTTTCTCAACTTTAGCACCGGCCGCAGTAATGGCATCAGCAATGCTTTGTGTTCCTACAGAACCAAACAATTTACCTTCATCACCGGCTTTATGGCTAATAACAATACTTAACTTATTTAAAGCATCGGCACGCACATTCGCAGCGGTCAATTTTTCTGCCGCAACTTTTTCAAGCTCGGCACGACGCACTTCAAATTCTTTTATTTTTTCAGCAGTTGCCGGTACGGCTTTGCCTTGTGGAACCAGGTAATTTCTACCATAACCTGATTTAATACTAACTTTATCACCTAAGTTACCTAAGTTAGCTATTTTTTCAAGAAGAATTACTTCCATCTCTAATACCCCTTACATCGATTGTTCATCGAATATTCAAGAACTATTCAGTTCTTATTTTATTTGAAAATTTACTTCGTAAGTCCAGCCAAGCATCAACAACACCTACAATAATCACCAAGGCAATTATATGAGGAATCATTATCAGTGTTACATACAACATCGGAACTAAAAAACGCTTCATTCTCATGGTGGACAATGCAGCGTGTAAGATAGCCGTGCCTACAAATGTATATAAAACCACAAAAAGAATCGATATATTCCAACAAATTTCTGAAATAACACCTGACATCAACCAAGCTATCACTGCAACCAGAATACTCACTAAAGCCAGTTTGGGACGCACCCTTAACTCAAGATATTCTTCCCTAAAACCGCCTGGATTATACAGTGCTGATTGCCACATCCGTGCCAAAAACAGACCAAATAATAAGCCATATACGGTTCCAGCAATAATACCCCCTGTCATATAGTGGGAAAAGCTCTGGATTGACTGTCTGATTTCATCGACTGGCATATCCGCATTACTGGCCAGCATAGGCTTAACCATCTCTTCAAGCACGGATTGCCATATTAAAGCCGGTTCACTGGCATAGATATAAAAGCCTATTACAGCCATGACACCTAAAAGAACAGCGATCTCTATGGCAATGGATAAATGCTTTCCTTCTCTCAGTACAATTGAAATTAACCATATAGGCAGCCATAAAACCAACCCATAAAGCAATGCAAACTGAAAACTGCCAAAAAGAAAAAAACCGAGCAATGCTGCAGAAAGACATGCACAAATCAGCACATAAAGTCCTTCATAGCCGCCTCTTCTTAACGTTACTAACGCTACAGAAGCTGAACTTACAATACTTATGGGAGGCAGAACTAATGACAATAATGCAAGTGATGATGCAACCATCATGGCTTGCATTCTTCCTCTCATTATATAAGCCGCTAGAAATTTCACTCTGCCGTTCCCGCTGTGTTATTTATGTGCGTCGCAATAGGCTAATAAAGCAACATATCGCGCTTGCTTTATTGCTGTTGACAGCTGTCTTTGATACTTCGCTGGTGTGCCAGTAATACGACTAGGAACAATTTTTCCTGTTTCTGTTACGTATTCACCTAACAAATCAAGATTTTTAAAATCAATCTCTGGAGAGCCTTCAATACCAAAACGACTCATTTTTTTATGTCTCATGTTACTTGCCATGATAATCCTCTTTAAATCTGGTTATGTGCTTATTCAGAATCTGATGCTGCTTCTGAAGTGCTTTCAGCTGTTTTAGCTTCTTCTGCTGCTTTAGTTTTAGCTTCTTCTG
>JAPYOW010000012.1:16328-26867 GCA_029937975.1 Methylococcaceae bacterium
TGCTTTAGTTTTAGCTTCTTCTGTTGCTTTAGTTTCGGCTACTTTAACTTCTTCCGCTTTTGCTGAAGCAATAAGAGAAGGGCTTGTTATCGCTTCTTTTCTTGCTATCGTCATGCTACGTAAAATGGCATCATTAAAACGAAAACCACTCTCCAGCTCATCTAAAGTTGCTTGATCACATTCCACATTCATTAACACGTAATGAGCTTTATGAATTTTTTTGATGGGATAGGCTAAATGTCTACGGCCCCAGTCTTCAAGACGATGAATTTGACCCTTAGCATCTTCAATAGTTGCTGTATAACGGTCTATCATGGCTTGAACCTGAGAGCTTTGATCAGGGTGTACTAAAAAGACAATTTCATAATGTCGCATTTTCTCTCCTTTCGGGATAAGCCTTCTACTTCAGTTTTTGTATTGAAAGTAGTAAGGCAAGGATGGAGCAAAGAACCCCAATGAACCGAGCATTATAGTTTATTTTCAGTGGTTTGAAAAACCTTTTATGTATTTAGGTGCAATTAACCCGGACTTACCACTGCATCAGAAAGATGCAACACCTGACTCTAGCGTATTAACTGCCCGAAGTGAATTTTTGCCACAGCGGCACCAACAGAGCCAGTGTACCCTGGCATGAGTTTCCACCAGAACCTGAAACACCAGCCCAAAAGTTCATAGCCCTGTTGTCATTGATAGCGCATATTCATTAAGCTCACTTAAGACCTGCCATTTTTCCTTATCTGACTGGTATTTTTCCATATAAGCGGCCAATACCGAAAAGTAATCACCCCATTTTTCCTTAAAATTTACTTGCCGATAGCTTTCCCACTGCTGTTGCTCAGCAACACTTAAAGACTGGGGGAAATTTCTCGCACGATATCTAAAAAATAATTCCGTGAAGCGCTGATCGGATACAGAAAACTCCGCTGTGGCGAGTTTAGCAGCCGATAACTTTCGAATTTTATCGAACACGGCTTTATCCTGAGGTGAAAAAAAACCATCGTATAACATGGCATCCACATTGCCTTGGCAATCAAATTTCTTTTCCTGTTGGAAAACCTGCTTGATAACATCAACCACAGCCGGGTTATGTCTTAAGACTTCCAGGTTCTGGTAACAAAGCGGCTTATCAATGCCTAAGCGCTCTGCATTTTCAGGCAACAATGCTTGCTCAATGGCCAAAAAAGGACACCTGTTGATATGCACCTGCTTAAGGGGGACAGGCAGCCTGCCATTCAGTTGCGCTGTTTTTGTATACAGTCTGCTGGCCAGTTCATCCGCCGACAACTCCAGCAAGGGTGATATATCTTGCATTAAATCAACCACGATCACGACATTTGCGTTATCTGGATGCCAAACAAGAGGAGCCACCAAAGAAACATTACCTCGGGCTGATCCGAACATTCCTGACACATGAACTAAGGGCTGCATTGACCTACAATCGATAAGCGCCTTAACTTTATGCTTATTTCTTAACGCAAAATAATAATCAAACAGCTTAGGGGCTTTCTGTTTAATCAACTTTGCAATGGCAATAGTTGCATACACATCGGAAGTCGCATCATGCGCCTGTTCATGACTAATGCCATTGGCCTTGGTCAATAACTCTAAACGAAAGCTAGGCATCCCCTGATCATTGCTTGGCCAGTTAATCCCGTCGGGGCGCAAAGCATAGCTTGCCCTGACCAAATCAATAATATCCCATCGAGAATTGCCATTTTTCCAGCTGTATTCATACGGATCATAAAAATTTCTATAAAAAATATTTCTAGAAAATTCATCATCAAATCGAATATTGTTATACCCCACTACGCACGTGTTTACCTGCGTAAATTGGGTATTTATCAGACTGGCGAATTCTAACTCGGAGACACCTTCAGATTGGGTAATGCGGGGTGAAATACCGGTAATTAATACCGACTCAGGATCTGGAAGATAATCGTTAGCTAAACGACAATAAAACATATCGGGTTCCCCGATATGATTAAAATCAAGATCTGTCCGTATCCCGGCAAATTGTGAAGGCCTGTCAAGAGCGGGTGATAAGCCCCAGGTTTCGTAGTCATGCCAGTAAATACTCGGCGCCTGAGTTTTCATTAACAATCAAAAAACCTTTCTGTTATTCATCGACGCAAAGACGCTCGAAACGATGAATAACATCACCGTCCACATCGTATTTTATCGAATAGAAACTAATGCTTTCAATACATCTGTTCTGCTGACGATGCCGATTAAATCGTGTTCATCAAAAACGGGATAGCTTCTCTCGGTCGATTGTTCAAATTTTTCTGCAAGATCAACAATACTCGCATCTGCACTGACCGATGCCAGGTCATCACTCATAAAATCCGACACTACTCCACTAAGCCCTTGATTATAAGAAGTTTCCAACACGACCTTCATACAGTCTTTTTCTGAAAACATGCCTATAAATTTCCCAGCATCATCCAGAACCGGTGCACTGGTAATTTGATGACTCAGCAACAGTTTAATGGCCACTGAAACATCGGTATCGTGTTTTAAAGTCAGTAAGTGGGAAGTCATATAATCAGCAATTGTAATCTTAGCTAGCATAAAATATCTCCAATTTAACTTAATTAGTCTTTACTCAGGCACCTAGCAAGAAACGATTCAAAAATGACACAGGGTTTTCAGCTAAAACCCAGTCATGAAAACTATTGCACAACAAAACTTATTCACCATACAAAAGCTCGCTACCAGCCGGTTGCCTCCCTGTATCTGGTCTCATCATCCATTAAAAGCAATAATTCACCGTAGCTATGACGGACAACATTACTGTTTTATTATTGAAACAATTAGCTCACCCTGAGCTTGTTCAGCATCCATTTTCTTTCTTTTATCACATTTTTTAATACAAACACAACTACCATTGCCTACACCACCACAAGACCCCTTTATTGCACGTCGGCCAAATATTACGCCAACAGCCATAATAGTCATGACTAATAACATAAATGCAAAAGTAGCTAAAAAATAATTCATAGTTTATTACCTTAATCTATCCCAGCAAACTTAACCATTTGCTTTACTAAAATTTCTCTAAAAAAGCGGAAGATGCCTTTTCCACAAAACCATCATTTATCTTAATGATAAACAAAGCCGCGATATCCTTTTCCTGTGCCAGTTCATAGCCTTTAACCGGACCTAAAACCATCAATGCTGTTGCTGTTGCATCTGCTTCCATCGTAGTATGGCTCAATATGGTTATTGATGCCAGTTTATGTGAAATGGGTTTTCCTGTACGCGGGTCAATGGTATGTGAGAAGCGCACATTACCCACTTCAAAATAATTCCTATAATCACCGGATGTCGCCAATGAAATATCGCTTAAAGGCAAAACCTTTTGTATCACTCTCGCTTCAGACGTAGGCTTTTCTATCGCAATTCGCCAGGGCTTGTTATTCGCATTTGTTCCTTTAAGCCTGAGTTCACCGCCTATCTCCACCATGTAATCCAAAACCCCCTGCTGTTCCAATAACTCTCCTACTACATCGACTGCATATCCTTTGGCAATAGCCGATAAATCCAGATACAGGTCTGGCAATGTTTTCTTTATTTTTTGCCCGACCTCGTCTAACAGTAAATATTCAGAACCTGTTTTTTTCAGCGCCGCCTCAATTACTTCACTGCCAGGGGCTTTATGCAACATAGGGTCGGGGCCAAACCCCCATAAATTAACGATGGGTCCTACGGTGATATCAAAGGCACCCGCGGTTAACTCATTGATCCGCTTGGCTTCTTTTAACACCGTCAATAAAGATTTAGAAACGTTTTGCCACTGCAGAGATTGACTACGATTAAATTGCGACAATTCAGAATCCTGCCGATAGGTAGACATGGTCTGATCCAGAGTCTCGAGTCGTCTTTTAATTTGGGAGATTAGTTCATCTTTCTCAATTGAACCGGGTAGAGAGGTAACTTTGATTGTATAACTAGTACCCATGATGACATCAGACAGATGCAATGGATAATTTTTTTTTGTACTTGCAGGGTCACAAGCAATAAAACTGAAAAACAGGAAAACAGCAATTAAATTTCGTTTCACTTAATTTAATATCATTAAAAACTTCACCTTAACTGATCATGCTAAATACCATTTAACAAGCATTAAAATATTGCCAAGCATCTACAAACAAGACGCAACAACAAAACTGCAAAGCCGGGTTTCGTTATGCACTCAACCCGGCCTTGCAATATATGTATTTTAATTAACCGCCAAAATCATCAAGCATAATGTTTTCAGGGTCTACACCATTATCAATCAGCATGTTGATGACTGATGAGTTCATGATAGGTGGTCCACACAAGTAATACTCACAATCTTCCGGGGCTGGGTGGTTTTTAATGTACTCTTCAAATAATACATTATGGATAAAACCTGTATACCCGTCCCAGTTATCTTCTGGTAACGCATCAGACAATGCAGTATGCCATTCAAAATTATCATTTTCTTCGGCTAGCATGTCAAAGTCTTCGACATAGAACATTTCACGCTTACTACGCGCGCCATACCAGAATGTCATTTTACGCGTAGATTTTAATCTGCGTAATTGATCAAAGAGATGAGACCGCATCGGCGCCATCCCAGCACCACCACCGACAAATACCATTTCCGCATCGGTGTCTCTGGCATAGAACTCACCATACGGCCCGGAAATAATCGCTTTATCACCAGGTTTCAGGTTAAAGATATAAGAAGACATAATGCCAGGAGGCACACTATCAGGCGCGCCAGGAGGTGGTGTAGCAACACGCACATTCAGCATAATTTCTTTTTCTACCGGATAAGACGCCATGGAATAAGCACGTAAAGTCTCTTCTTTTACATCAGAAACATAACGCCATAAATTGAACTTATCCCAGTCTCCACGATACTCTTCTTCAATATCCATCTCGGCATATTTAGAAACATGCGGAGGACACTCGATTTGAATATATCCGCCAGCACGGTAATCAATCACTTCACCTTCCGGTAAATCCAGCACCAACTCTTTAATGAAAGTGGCAACATTACTGTTCGATTTAACCGTACATTCCCATTTCTTAACACCAAACACACTGTCTTCGACTTCGATGTTCATATCCTGCTTCACAGAAACCTGACATGAAAGACGCTCACCTTCAGCTGCTTCTCGCTTGGTAATATGTGTCAATTCTGTGGGCAAAATCTCACCGCCCCCTGAATGGATTTTTACCCGACACTGCGCACAAGTACCGCCACCACCACAAGCTGAAGGTACGAATAGATCAGCATCAGCTAAAGCTGTTAAAAGTTTTGCACCCACCGGCACATGAATCTTCTTCTCATTATTGATCAGAATCTCAACATCACCTGAGGCGACTAACTTGCTTTTCGCGCCAATAATAACAAATACCAGCGCAATCACGATCACCGTGAATACTATGACCCCTAATGCAATTTCAAGCATTATTAAATTCCTACAGTTGAATTCCAGAAAAAGCCATGAAGCCAAGAGACATCAGACCCGCACTAATAAATGTGATTCCCAAGCCTTCTAAACCGGCAGGAATATCACTGTATTTTAATTTCTCTCTTACACCCGCCATAACAGTAATAGCTAATGCCCAGCCAAAACCACTGCCGACACCATAAACCACACTTTGAGCCAAATCATAATCACGTTCGATCATGAATAAACTACCACCTAAAATGGCACAGTTAACAGTAATAAGCGGAAGAAACACACCTAGAGCATGATACAAAGCAGGGACGAATTTATCTAAAATCATCTCTAAAATCTGCACCAACGCTGCAATCATACCGATACAACTCAATAAAGCGAGAAAACTAAGGTCAACGCCTGTTATGCCCATCCATGCCAAAGCATCTTCTTTTAGCAAAGTATGGTAAATAATATTATTCGCAGGAACAGTGATTAGCTGCACGACCATCACTGCAATACCTAAGCCCATAGCCGTTGATATTTGTTTGGAAACCGCCAAGAAAGTACACATCCCCAAAAAGAATGCTAAGGCTAAGTTTTCAACAAATACCGCTTTTATAAATAAACTAACATAAGCTTCCATTAGTGATGTCCTCCTTCACCATGAGAAATAGCCATAATTTTAAAATCAGCTTTTTCATATTGCTCAGGCTTCCATTGACGGAAAGTCCAGATAATTAAACCAATAATAAAAAACGCACTCGGTGGCAATAACATTAAACCATTAGGGTCATACCAACCGCCGTCTTTCGTTAACGGAAATATTTCTATGCCTAATAACTTACCAGAACCAAATAATTCTCTAAAGAAAGCAACAATAATCAAAATCAAGCTATAACCTAAGCCATTACCGATACCATCCATAAAACTTTCTAAGGGTGGGTTTTTCATGGCATACGCTTCTGCACGCCCCATCACAATACAGTTAGTGATAATCAAGCCAACAAAAACCGATAATTGCTTACTGACATCATAAACAAATGCTTTTAAAACCTGATCAACCACAATTACTAAAGAAGCAATAATGGTCATCTGTACAATAATACGAATGCTCCCAGGAATATGGTTTCTTATCGAACTAATGGCAGCACTGGAACAAGCTGTCACTGCAGTCAAAGCCAAGGCCATAATCAGCGAGGTAGACATTTGTGAGGTTACCGCCAAGGCCGAACAGATACCCAATACTTGTAGCGTAATAGGGTTGTCATTGACTAATGGTTCAGTCAATACCTTTTTTGTTTCACTATTTAAAACAGCACTCATGACGTTACCTATCCCTCTTTTCTAATCTTATCCAGATAAGGTGCAAAACCTTCTGCACTCATCCAGTATTTAACCAAGTTGCTCACGCCATTACTCGTCAGAGTAGCACCCGCCAATCCATCAACCTGAAATTCAGAACCCGTTCTATTGAGATCAACAACACCTTTTATTAATTTCAATACTGGCTCACCTGCATCACTGTAAACTTTTTTACCTTTCCACAATGCACGCCAGTTAGGGTTCACTACTTCACCACCCAATCCTGGTGTTTCTGCCTGATCATAAAAGTTAATACTTTTTACAGTCTGGCCATCAGCTTCTAAAGCTAAAAAACCGTACATAGTAGACCATAAGCCATAACCGTGCATGGGCAGTATGATCGATTCAATCACACCTGCATTTTTCACTAAATATATTTTAGCTATTTTCGCCTTCTTTTTAATACTGGCGATATCTTGCGCACGCGTTAAGATAATGTTTTGCGCAGGATCTTTAGCCGCTTTACGCTGATCGTAGGAAGCAATATCCATACCCTCAACATATTCGCCTGTTTCAATATTAATCAGTTTTTCTTCAATCTGAGTAGCAAAAGCCTGATTAATATCAGTATCTTCTCCCATCAAACCTGCAACATCGAGAATATTCTTCTTCATGTCCAAGGCTTTGTTTTCCACTTGTAATGGTCTTAAAACTACCGCTGCAAAAGAAACCAGGATCGCACAAACAAAACAGAGAGAAAATGCGATAGCAATGGTTTTTTCTAAACTATCATTTCCTAAAGCGAGTACCTTGATTTTATAAGCATCAAACTTTTGATAATGCTTACAACTATCCAAGCGTTCTTTTAATTTTCCATTAGACATGACGTTTCATCCTTCTTCTAATATTTGCCTGAACGACAAAGTAATCAATAACAGGGGCAAACATATTGGCAAACAAAATAGACAACATCATACCTTCAGGGAAGGCAGGATTTACCACACGAACCAAAACAACCATCACACCAATCAGCGCGCCATAAATCCATCTTCCGGTATTAGTCATCGCCCCACTCACAGGGTCGGTTGCCATATAAACCATACCAAAAGCAAAGCCACCCACGGTCAAGTGCCAGTAGAAAGGAAAAGCAAACATAGGATTGGTATCACTACCGATAACATTGAATAGTAGAGAAGTCGCCACCATGCCGCCAAACACACCCGCCATAATGCGATAAGACCCGATCTTGGTATATAACAAGAATACGGCACCCAGCAAAATAGCCAGCGTCGATGTTTCACCAATTGAACCGGGCATAAATCCCATAAAAGATTGAAACCAGCCATAACCTGCAGCATGAACTGCATCCAAACCACCTTGTGCAGCGATACCCAAAGGTGTTGCCATGGTATAACCATCGACACCTACCCATACGGCATCACCTGAAATAGCGGCTGGATACGCAAAGAACAAAAAAGCACGACCCGTCAACGCAGGGTTTAAAAAGTTCTTTCCGGTACCACCAAAAACTTCTTTACCAATAACGATACCAAATGAAATACCTAACGCCACCTGCCATAAAGGCATATCTGGAGGTAAAATCAAAGTATATAGCATGGAAGAAACAAGAAAACCCTCGTTAACTTCATGCCCACGTACCGTGGCAAACAATACTTCCCAAACACCACCAACAGCCAAAGTTACTAAATATATAGGCAGGAAGAATAAAGCACCATGCATCATATTTGAAACAGGGTTCATAGAACTATAACCAAACAAAGACATAGGAATACTACGCCAGCTATTTGCTTCATCCATGCCCATGGCTTCCATTGCTAAATTAGCCTGGTAACCTGAGTTATACATGGCCATCAAAATACAGAAAAATGTTGCTATCACAACAAAAGTCATTGTACGTTTCAGATCATTGCCATCACGTACATGCGTTGTTCCGCGTGTTACTTCAGCCGGTGTATAAATAAAAGTATCCACCATCTCATACAGACCATAGTACTTCTCTAATTTTCCGCCTTTGGTAAAATGCGGCTCTATGCTATCTAAAATATCTCTAGCCGACATTATCCTTCCTTCTCAATTTTAGTTAAATTCGCTCTAAGAACCGGTGCGAAATCATGCTTACCTGGATCAACAAAAGTAAACAGGGAAACATCTTCCTCGTTTAGTTCTAAACAACCTAATAACTGCGCTTGATCGGTATCACCCACCACCAATGCTTTTAATAAAGGGGTCGCAAGAATATCCATCGGCATGACCGACTCAAATACACCCACAGGAACAATCGCTCTATTACTGCCGTTTTTATCGGTAGTTAACGGAAACTGGCGGTTACCTTTACGATCTTTGCTCGAGGTATAAATATTCATAGCTGAATATTTATCTTTTCCTGCCACAATCCAGCCAAACAGCTCTCTTTGTCTACCTTCTTTAAGCACTGAAATTTGCTGGCTATAACACCCCAGATAAGAGAAAGTATCGGCCGCTTCATGTCCAAATAAGACCGAACCTGAAATTACTCTATTTTCATCATCGTTGAGTTTTCCAGCAACCAGATCATTGGTATTTGCACCCACCCGAGTTCTGATTAAACAAGGCTTTGTAACACTAGGCCCTGCTAAAGAAACGACGCGTTCTACATTTAACTTACCCGTAGCAAACAAGCTTCCTATGGCCATGACAGCCTGGTAATCAATATGCCATACACTTTTTTCTGTATTTACCGCATCAATCAAGTGAATATGCGTGCTGGGTAATCCTGCTGGATGCGGTCCTGAAAACTCTGCTGTCTGTGCAACATCACTGCTGTCTATTTCAGCACCCGCAGCCTTACACAGATAAGTCTTACCTGCGCTTAACTTGGCAACAACCGCCAAACCATTAGCAAAATCTGCGGCTCTGTCTTTGATAATAACCACAGGATCAGCCGCTAGCGGCCGTGTATCTATAGCAGTAACAAAAATTGAACTCGCAACACTCTCAGCCGTAGGAATTTTTCCATAGGGCCGCGTTATGAAAGAAGTCCACAAGCCAGAGGCCAGCAGATTTTTCTTTACATCGTCTGCGCTCAAATCAAGCAACGCTTGTTTATCAAACTTTTTAAACGACTCCTGAGCCGTTCCTTTCAGTTCAACCACCACCGATTGCAAAACTCGTTTTGCACCGCGATTAATTTCTTTAACAATACCCGCACCTGGCGATGTAAAGTTAACACTCGGGTTTTGTTTATCAACAAAAAGAACCTGACCTAATTTGACGGTGTCACCAACTGTGACCATCATCTTAGGCTTTAGCCCTACGTAATCTTTTCCCAAAACAGCAACAGACTTAACTTTGTTACCTTTTTCAATGACCTGTTCCGGCGTACCGGCAATGGGAAGGTCCAAACCTTCTTTAATATTAAAATGCATAGTTTATAAGCCTGTTCTCCAGACAAGTGACAGCAATACCCTCTTAAACTTGGGTAAGAGGCACCTTTGACAAAATCCCTCGCATTACAACATAAAAATGCTTTTTTCTCAACGTAAAAATAGTTCCCATGCATAGATATTTTTGACATCAGGCCATACACTAAAAGGCATGCAGCCACAAAAATGTGGCTTACCGTTTATTTTAAATAATTGATTTCGCTTTAAACCTAGCGCTGATTTCCATGCCAAAATTTTTTCCCTGCTTGTTTTATGCATCACCCAAATATTGGCTAAACTTCAGTCACAGCCGCTCGAAAAACCAACCAACTCACTTTCAATCCCGTCTTGATTAAGTCTTCTACTGAAAGACAGAGCGCAAAAAATCATAA
>JAPYOW010000012.1:26967-43126 GCA_029937975.1 Methylococcaceae bacterium
GTTCAAAGCTGTCAATGCAGCACAAACCATGGCCAGTTTTTCTCTGACCAGTGATAAAGTAGGTGGGCCTGAAACTATCCCCACCCGCTTGCTCCCTATCACTGAATTAAAAGCAATAGCAACAACAACCAAAACCGGTGTTGAAGCATTACCAGCCAAACAGAAAATACGGAGCTCATTATATTTGGAAAAAGCATAAACCCCGCCGACACCCGTCAATTAATAACTACACTCTACGTGATAACCTATCTCTAGCAAAAGACTTGCCAGCAAGTCCATTTCTTCTGCACCGGTTTTCCTGATCCGCTCCGCCTCCGGTTGCAATGAATGCCTCGCAACCGTGTACAGCATGATTTTTCTCACCTTGACAGCGTTTTGTTGCATTTCCCTCAATAACTCAAGATAAGCTGTTTTTTCAGAGGCCCTTTCTGCATCAGACAAAAAATCCAATACACAGGTCTGTATTCGCGTTTCACATAAATCAGCAGACAAATTCAAATTCTCCAGAGTTTTCTTATTACTTTGCCTGGTATCATTTATTTTCTGCCGACCCGACTCCGTAGCGCTATCTAATTTAAACCAGACCTGTCCCTGGTAATCGTTTAATATCTTCAGACCCTGTTGAACTTCAGCCTGATGCATTAAACTGCCATTACTTATCAACACAAAATGACTCGAAGGTAGCACCTTAAATTCTTTCCCCAACTGCCCAACCAACTGAACCGCCCGTGCAAAACCCTTTAAACTGGTTGGTTCGCCATTCCCTGAAATAGCAATATCCTTGATGACTCTTTGCTGCTCAGGCACATTAAACTGATCAAAAAAGTTACCATTCAAGACGTTATCCAGAAAGAACCGCAACTCGTCCTCTAATAACTGAAAATCCATCACTGGCGCGGCGCCACGCACCAAATCCGGAACCTGACAATACACACAACGCCAGTTGCAGGCATTATTGGTATTAAAATTGATACCAATCGATAAACCGCCCGCCCTTCTGGAAAGCACAGGGTACACATATTTCAACCCCGCAATATCTCTACTGTGGTCAGTAGTGCTTAATTTTTTTTGCATCATCTCAACCCCAGCCAACCCTTAACCAGCGGCCTAACCGGGCAATACCTTTTTCAGTTAAATCATTAAAAAAACCCCGGTCAGTCCTGACCCCCCTGCAAGCATGTCAATTAAAGTCTGAATTTTCTGCCGTATCCACACGCAATCAACAAAATAAAACCCCTTACCCTGAACCTGCAAAAACATAACGATTTGCCATGCTCATGCCCGGTAAAAAGCATCAATAACGCCTGTCCGGGCCATTATACGTTACCCAGAAAATATCAGACAAATAGCAAGACTGTAAAACTAATCCGTTAGTGTCAGCGGCTTTTTATGTCAGCCTCTAACCCCTTTAAAACCGGGACATTAGCTATGAAAGAATATTGACTGACTACTGCATATCATTGCGCCCTACCACCAAACATCCCTCGTCGCCAAGCGGTGACAAGCTATCTCGGGTTACCTCTGGATGATAAAGCCGTTTCAACCATTAGCTAACGCTTGCAAATGAAAAATCCCGCTGGAAACAGGCTTAAACACACGATTCTCCACCCTCTATCTTTCGGTCATGCTGATTGCAAGGAGCTATGAAAGCTATCCGCTAACTTACCCTCAAGATATGTAAGTTAAAAATCCTTTCCTGCTTAATCAGAGGCAGGTTCCGACCCATATTGCCGAACCGACCATTTTGCCTCGAATTGCACCGGCTCGCCCCCAGACTGAGCAGAAGCGGATTTTGATCGAATGATTATTGATGGTGCAGCACAAATGGAACCCATGCCCTGGCTTGAGCAAAGCGTGAGTTGATAGAGCTACTGGTTTGATTTATCAGTTTCAGACGCTGTTATTGCATAACACAATGAGGATAGTGTAAGCGTTTATTAGCTGTAGCAAAGGTATCGACCATGCGCCTGTCATTTCAACCAATGAATAATCGAGAAAGCCTTGTAAACCTGCCCCATAAGCCCTAGGCGAATTAGTCGTCTCTGCAATATTAATGAATTAAGTAAACATTTTCTAAAGGTAGCTGATATCGCTCCCATGCCAACACCCATTATTGCTTCCGCCATAGGCAACGGCTAAAACCATCAAAGTCGTCGAGATTACGCAGCAAGTATAGAGCTTGTTGCTAGACAGCATAGTAGTGGTGATACATTAATTTATTTGGCATCAGTAAATCAGGTCATCGATAGCTTGGGACACTGCTGATTCACAGTGTACGTCACCACTAAAAGTCTATGGCAAAAAAAGACAAATTAAGTCTTTGTCTACAATTTCTGATTGAACGACATTAAAAGGAATTTGATGTTTTACTGGGTTAACCAGAATGTAAAAAGCCAACACGGTGGCGGAGGCAAGTTAACTAAATATTACGGACAAAAACAATTCAGGCCGGTATGTTTAAAAACCTGTTCGAGTCATAGCGTTCTTGATGAAACCGTACCGAGGGTGGGGTATAAAAGTGCGTGAATAGATTCGTCATGAGTCCTGAAGTCATCAAACTTCTATTAGAGACAGACCGACTATTCCTCAAAGCCACCATATTCAAATGATCATCCGAATCCCTTGCATGGCTAATGTAATCGCACCGTACTAATATCTGCCCAATAAAGGAGTCTCAATCTATATGTGCTTTATTTACGGGCCACAGCGGGCAGGCTTAGTTTTTCGAGTCGGTCCGACTGAGTTCTCTTTCAATTTGCCGAGCGAACTGGAGATGCTCTTTACGCTCTGCATCGGATAAACTCTTCTGCCGGGAAAGCCGCATATATTTCTTGTATAGGCTTGCCGCATTCACGCGCTGGGTTATAGGTATACGCCTCTTGGGTTTTGGCATCTGTGTATTGTCAAATCCACTACTTTTTTCTACTTTCTTTCTAAATGCCTCTAAACGTTCCCGAGTGTTACCTATTTTGGCAACATAGGTAGTCCCCGGGACGGTGAATATCACTTTCTTTGCTTGTTCCACATCGAGTAAGGAGGCAAGAATCGCTTCATCAATTTTAGCCAGCAACTGATCTTTCTTACTCATCTGCCCACCCCCAACAAAGCGACAGCAGACTCAATTCTGTTTACAGCGGATAAGTCCGAAACCCCCTCAGCACCCTCTGTTTGCAGACTATTTTTAGCCTTATCAATCCATTGCATCAACCTTGATTTTAATATTCCCACAGATCTCCGGTTTTTTTCCAGAGTATGACCTGGCCCTTGCTTAATGGGTGATTCTGTTACTAAACCCATCCTTTGCAAAGTGGCGATTATTGCATCTATTTCAATGATGGACACAATCGCATTAAAACTCATCATCAATTCCTTTAATAGGCTCTTCCCGTTAAAAGTTCGGCTGCTGTTAACACATCCATTGCCACCTTGTATGCCTGCTCCGCATTCAAATAGTAAGGGTCAGTCGCATCCAATAACGTTCTACCATAAAGACTCGGTGCATTTTGCCACAAGTATTGCAGTCGCAGGGACAATCGCCCCGTTCCAATCCTATAGGCTTGATCAATCGTCAAGTAATCGCAGTCTTCCTTGAATAACCGGGTTCTTGAAGCAAGCTCAGGGCGCTCCCGTTCCAGCCACTTTAGGTGGCCCTGTAGATCTTTAATCATGATTAACTCCTACTCTAACACCTAAAATGATGCTCCTAAAACGCCAGAGCTTGCTTTCCCTTGCTTAATGCTTATACCTTCTGCAATAAAGTATCTACACTGTTGAATGCGAAACCACCCAGCACACATGCCGTGCTGGCAAGACGCAAGGGATAGTTTGCAGGTTTTGATCTGTGAGCCATTACCATGGCAGTGATCAAAACGTCGATAATAAAAGCAGCACAGCTTATGCGCCCCATACCGAGTGTTGCGCTTATCGCGAGGTCGATGACAAAAGGCGGGCGTTAACAGGCAGTCCTGAGATTAAAAGCTAAAAGACCTCTAACTTTTTACGCCTTCTTTTACGATGTCTACTTAAGGATCTATTTCCATATGGATTCGCAGCCTCTCTAAACAAAGTGCGTCATAACAATATAGTCAAAATTGCGCTGAATACTAGCCTGATTTAAGGATTTATTTTTTTGCATGAAACGATCGACAGCTTCCATCCCTCAATAACATCCGCCGCTTTGTACCAAAGCTCTGCCGCCCTTTATTGCTGGTTTATTATTAAATCTTTTGCGCTGCGAAATGTACACTGCTGAAGACCAAACCACCCATCCAACTGTAATGCAATTCAGGCAAGAAGCAAAGGGTAATTTGCTGATATAGCATTAGTGGCCATTGCCATGATCCTGATCCCAACATCAATAATAATCCCAGAGAATTGTGCAGCCAATACGAGATTGTGCGTTAACCTCAATGTCGATTGAAAATCCAAAAAAACAAGACTGTCAACAGAATATTAGTAAGCAATTGATTTATAATATTAAACAAATAAAAGACCTCGGCTCCTTGTATTTCAAAAACAAAAACAGAATCTTCATCGCAATTGCATCGGTATTGACTGCCTTTCAGCATTTAGTTTTTGTCTCTGGAAATATTTAAAGCAGGAAATAATTGACATGCTACAAGCCCCGCCAAATATTAGCAGTTTTGTGTATAATGAGGAGTTATTTTAAAATTCAGCGTAAACCGCTAATACTTTTGTCTATTTTCCTGTTTCATAACACAAAATGATTTCTAGCATAATAACAGCATCCCTATTTATGGTCGTTTTGGGCATTGTTTTAGCTATTATTCTGGCTATTGCTAATAAAAAACTGTTTGTTTACGAAGACCCTCGTATTGACCAGGTAGACGAAATGTTGCCACAGGCTCAGTGTGGTGCTTGTGGGGTTCCTGGTTGCCGACCTTTTGCCGAGGCCGTGGTCAATCGCGTCAAACCACCCTCTGCCTGTACCGTTAACACCCCTGAAGGTAATCAAGACATTGCTAGCTTTATGGGTATCGATATGGGTGAAACTGAAAAAGTAGTGGCCAGACTTGCCTGTGCGGGCGGCACCCATGTAGCTTATACCCGTGCAAAATATCAGGGTTTGCAATCCTGTCAGGCTGCTGCCGCTGTTTCTGGCGGGGGTAAAGGCTGTAACTGGGGCTGTCTTGGACTGGCCGATTGTGCGGATGTCTGTGATTTTGATGCTATTTTCATGGATGAATATGGCCTCCCTATTGTCATTGAAGATAAATGCACGGCTTGTAATGATTGCATCGTCATTTGTCCTAAGGATTTATTTTCTTTGCAACCGGTAAGCCATAAGTTGTTTGTCGCCTGTAAAAGTCTGGATGAAGGTGACATTGCAGAAGCTGAATGCGAAGTCGCTTGCACAGCCTGTGAGAAATGCGTAGTAGATGCACCGGAAGGCTTAATAGAAATCAAGAATAATCTTGCTGTCATCGATTTCAAAAAATATGATGAAATCACGGTGGATCGCCTACCGATTGAACGATGCCCTACGGGTGCTATCGTCTGGATAGACAGTCAATTGGGAACAACACGGTCCAGCGTAGGTAAAGCTGCAAGACAATCGACCCGGACTGAATCACTCCCTCAGGCTTAAATTTGAATATAGGTTTAAATAATGTTTGTTTTATATGCAAGTCAGACTGAGCCAACAACAAAATCCCGCATTTGCAGTGATACCAAGGTTCGCTATTCGTTCTACCCAAGCAAGATAAATATGCCATCAAGGTTGATTTGATAGATAATTAAAGCACTCGTTCACAAGGTTTCCCGGTGAACTCATGTAAGCCACCCCCTGAAAAAAACATAGGTCAATAATGGCTCTTTTTGCTAAGAAAAAACAAAATAAAATCGTTAAATACCCGGGTAGCCGACAATTAATGAACGGTCATATGGCTGTCATTAGCTGTGAAAAAGTAGCCAGTGATGCCGCAGCAAGCCATCAGTCCCTTTCAGATTCAGAAATGGGCGCTTTATGGAACCTGGAAAAAAACGCCGGCCATCTGAATATCTCAAATCGCCCGCTGATATCGGTCATGACTGAAGATAACGCTTCAGCGGCAACAGCAACAGCCGGACTCTCTTTATCCGGTTTACGTGCCAGTCTGTTTAGCTCTTCTGCACAAAGCATTGCCTCCATGCAGGAATCTTTGTTTGCCTCGGTAGGGAAAAGATTACCTTATTTATTGAACCTTAGCTGTAAGTCCATCACTAAAGCGACCTCCAATATTCATTGTAGTCATGATGATTACCACAGTTTAAATAACACAGGCTTTATTCAATTATTTGCCCGTAACAATCAAAGTGCTGCCGACCTGAACATTATCGGTAGAAAAATAGCCGAATTGAGTTTAAATCCTGTAGCGATTGCTCAGGATGGTTTTTTGACCTCACAATTGATGGAACCCCTCAACCTCCCTGAAGAAGAATTAATTGCTGAATATGCGGGGCTGGCGACTGACATTATTGACACTCCGACACCGGCGCAAACCCTTTTATTTGGTAAAACGCGCCGTCGTGTGCCTGAAACCTGGACGGTCGACCAGCCTGTCCAGTCTGGGGGGGCACAAACCTCGAACAGTTATATGCAAACCGTGGCGGCACAACGTCCTTTTTTCTTTGATCATGTCACTGAAATTACCGATCAATGCCTGAATGAATGGTTTGAACTTACCGGTCGCCGCTATCACCGCATTAATCAATACCGCTGCCAGGATGCTGACTATCTGATTTTTGCGCAGGGTAGCGTTTTAAGCACTGCAGAAGCGACTGCGGATACCCTTCGTGACCAACACCAGCTTAAAGTCGGCGTGGTTGACATGACTGTCTTCAGACCCTTCCCAGGGGATTTAATCAGTCACCTTTGCAAGGGACTGAAAGGCGTTCTGGTACTGGAAAGAACGGATCAACCCCTTGCAGAAGATCTACCTATCCTGGCTGACCTGCGTAACTGCATGAGTAAAGCAATTGAAAATGGCCAGAGCAAAGGCCTGGCATTTCCTGACTATGCCAGCTATAAGCAGACGAGCGATATGCCTACGCTCTATAGCGGTTGTTTTGGTCTGGGAGGGCAGATTATTCAACCTGCAGATATTATTGCAGCAGTTAAAAATATGTTACCCAAAGGCAAACAACAAAAAGTGTTCTACTTGGGTATTCGTTTTGTGGATGACAACCCTTTATCACCCCAACAAGAAATACATCAGCAAGCGGTGGTGGATGCCTATCCAGAGATTAAACAATTATCCTTGCCAGCCACGGCAGACCCAGCACCATGCACAACCAATTTATTGGCTATCCGTATCCATTCACTGGCGGGCTGGAACAGTACACATGCCGGTAACGACCTCGCACAAACGCTGTTTAAACAGTTTGATTTTGATATCAAGGCAACCCCGGAGCACGATGCTGAAAAGAAAGGGCACCCTACCCGTTTTTACATCTCCGCAAATTCTGGACCGCTGGCTTTCGACAGTCCAAGCCAATCCGTTAATACGGTGCTTGCTATCGACCCCAATGTATTTTCTTATTGCAACCCATTAGACGGTTTGCAGGAGGAAGGGACTTTTATTATCCAGAGCACCTTCGCGGACGCCCAAAAAGTCTGGCAACAATTTCCTGCCTCCGCACAACAAACCCTTATTAACAAAAAGATTAAGGTTTTTTTCATTGACGCCTTATCGATTGCCGCTGATGAATTTAAAGCACAGCCTGATGCAGCATTATCCTTGCAGTTTGACTTGCAAAACAGCGTCTTTAAATCCGCTTTCTTTAAAGCATCACAATTTGCCACGCTGGTCGGTAAAACAGAAGAGGAAATCCGCTCGGTCATTGATAACCGTCAGCACCTTGTATCACGCAGTTTTAATGAAGTGACTGAAATCGTGGTGTCACAAATGGCCGTTGGCAACGCCTCTTCGGCTCAGACCACACCCAGCAGTGACGTTCCTGTATTGTTGCAACAAAAACCGGCGAATGACCATGCCATTGCGGATATTCATCGCTTCTGGAATCAGACTGGTAATCTATACAGTACCAGCAATCCCTCAAATACGCTGGCAGACCCCTTTCTGGCTACCGGGATAATTCCCGCATCCACCGGTATTTTTTCTGACATGTCGGCCAACCGGTCTCAACACCCTCAATGGCTCTCGGAGAATTGTACTGCGTGTGGAAACTGCTATAGTGTCTGCCCTGACAGTGCGATTCCAGGCTTGATTAATACCGTGAATGAAGTCTTTGAAACCAATATCAAACGTATTGAAAAATCAGGCCATAGCGTTAAGCACTTACGTCGTGCCGTTCGCACGGTTGAGAAAAAATTTCACGCGTTAACGGCAGATAAATCAGTTGGCACCGTATTAGACCCTATTTTTGCCAAAGCAATCGGCGATACAATTAAGGAATACGCAGAACCGGAAAGACAAGAAGTCGCTCAGGAGTTTGAATGGTTCAAAGATGTCAGTCAGTCATTCAAATTTGCACTTACTGAACCTTATCATGATGATATGAACAGCCGTATGCCCAGAAATGGCGGTCTGTTTTCGATCACGATTAACCCGAACAGCTGTACCGGTTGTATGGAATGTGTCACGGTGTGCGAAACTGAAGCACTGGCCGTGGTGGCACAAACCGAGGAATCCCTCTTGGCCTTACGTGAGCGCTGGGATTACTGGATAGACTTGCCGACCTCTAATAAAAAATTCAGCCGTATTGATAATCTACAAGCCAAGCAAGGTGTGCTTGACACCCTGTTATTAGATAAGAAAAACCATAATTCTTACTTTAGCAGCTCTAACACCGCGTCGGGGAGTGGTGAAAAAACCGCGATCCACCTGTTTACCAGCACTGTCACGGCATTAATGCAGCCGCGTATCGAGCACCATGTTAAACATATTAACCAACTAATTGTTGATATGGAAAAACACATCCGCTTACAGTTGGTTGAGTCGCTTGATATTAGCGATATTGATGCCTTGGAAACGGCAATTGATGAAAACCAGAATGTAGATCTGACCTTATCACGGTTAACCGGTGCACTAGATAAAGACAAGGCAACTCAGCCTATTGACCCTAGCTGGTTAAAATGGGCATTACAAGTGGTCGCCAAACTCAAGCATTTAAAATGGAGTTATACACAAGGTTTATCGGGAGAAGGACGCGCCAGTTTAGGCATCAGCCAGGCAGCCAATCATGCAGCATGGAGTGAATCCTTCCCATACAACCCCTACCCCTTTCCTTGGGCCAGCCACTTATCACAGGATGCACCGGCTTTAGCGCTGGGACTTTTTGAAGGGCATATGGTAAAAATGGCCGAAGGCTTTAAAGCGATGCGGACGGCTGAACTTGAAATCAAGGGAAAATACGATAAAACCGAGCATGATAAATTCTTTGCCTATTTTGACTGGCATCAATTCAATGAAGAAGAATACTTACTTTGCCCTCCTCTAGTCTCCATCGGCTCTCAAGGAGTGAGCATAGAGTCGGGCTTTCAAAGCTTATCGCATAGTTTATTATCTAATATTCCCATAAAAATTCTGGTGTTAGATAATCAACCGTCAACATCCACCGGTTTAGCTAAAGAACTTGGCCTCATTGCCATGGCCCACCAAACCGCTTATGTGCATCAGGGTTCTATAGCCAATACCCCGCATTTATTAGAAAGCTACATAGACGGCTTAAACTATCGGGGGCCTGCACTGTGGAGTATCTATGCCTCTAGCCAGCCTGAACATGGGCTTGCCAACAACTCCCTGAGTCTGCAAAGTAAACTGGCCGTGGAATCTCGCGCCTATCCTTTGCTGACCTTTGACCCTCAGCGAGGAAAAAGCTGGGAAGAATGTATCAGTTTAACGGCTAATCCTCTGCTTGATCAGGACTGGATCGTTTATTCATTAGACTATACCGATGAGTATGGTAATAAATTTTCTATGGATGTCCCTTTAACTTTTGCTGACTGGGCACTGACAGAATCAACATTGAGCCATCATTTCAAATCGATAGCCGCTGACGCAAGCACTGATGAGATGGTTTTACTGACGGATTATCTGGAAATGGGGGCGAGTGCGCAAGAAGACGCTATCCCTTTTATCTGGGCAGTTCACCCCCACAGTAATCAGTTGCTCAAAGTCCTTGTTTCTAAAGAAATGGTTGCTAAAACCGCACAGCGCCAGGACTATTGGCATACTTTAAAAGGCCTGAGTGGTAAAAATAGAGTTGAAGTCGATACCCAAGCCATTGCTGATCAGGCAAAAGCAGAAATGGCCCAGACCATTACTGAGGGTTTGATGAGTATGATTGGCGGGGATGCCAGTGCGCTCACACGCATTCTTGCTGACACGCCTGCAATGACCACACCCGCTATTGTTAAACCAGCAGCCAGTGTTGCAAAAACAGCTGAAAAGAAACAGGCCCCTGTCGCAGCGGTTAAAAAAACTGAAAGTCCTAAAACAGCAGCCACTGAGAAAAAACCGGCAACCGGCGCAGAACCCCATGAACCGGTCTGGATAGAAACACCGGATTGTACAACCTGTGATGAATGTGTGGATATTGCCCCGGCTATTTTTCAGTACAATGCCGATAAAAAAGCCATTGTGATTGACCCAACAAAAGGTACCTTTGAAGACATCGTTCGTTCAGCAGAAAAATGTACTGCGGTTATTATTCACCCAGGTACCCCCTGGAACCTGGATGAACCTAATCTGGATAAACTGATCAAACGCGCTGAAAAGTTTCAATAAAACCGATGAATCGACCCCAACATATCAATTAATCACTATGTCTGCCGAGGAAAATAACGCTACCGCCCACCTGTTTCCAGCACAGGAATTTGATTTTCACGAAGTATTCACCGATTAAGCACATGAATCTATTAAATTTATTCGGTAAAAAGACCTTCCCTCGAGGTATACACCCAGAAGGTTTTAAAGAAGAAACACACGATCATCAGGCGCGTCGTCTACCATTCCCTGCGCAAATTATTTTGCCTTTGTCACAAAATATTGGCAAACCGGCTATTCCCATTGTGCACATGGGTCAACATGTCCGGCGTGGGGAATTAATTGCCAGGGCCGATGGTTTTATGTCTGTTCCTTTACATGCCTCGGTATCGGGTACGATTAAAAAAATTGATCTGGTTCCCAGTGCTAGAGGCGATAAAGAACAAGCCATCATCATTCAGACCTCCTTGAGTTCTACCCAGACACATCATCACGGAGACTACCAGGACTTTGAAAAGATGTCTCCTCAGGCCTTGGTTCAGGCTGTTCAGGATACCGGTATGGTGGGACTTGGCGGGGCATCGTTCCCAACCCATGTCAAAATGAAGATTCCTGATGACTGTACTATTGATACGATCATCATCAATGGTTGTGAGTGTGAACCCTTCCTGACCACCGATCATCGCATCATGCTGGAGCAAATATCATTTATGTTGCGAGGCATACGCATCGCCATGAAAGCTGTTGATGCCCCCAGAGCCATTATTGGTGTTGAAGATAATAAATTAAATGTGTTGGAAGCCATCAGGCCCCACCTACCCGCAGATGACAGCATCACTATAGAAGCGGTGGTGACCAAGTATCCTCAAGGTGCTGAGAAGATGCTGGTTTATTCTCTTCTAGGCAAGGAAATTCCATCCGGTAAATTACCCTCTTCTATTGGCGTGGCCATTTTTAATGTCGCAACGTTAGCAGCAATCGGTGAATTATTACCGCAGCGTCAAGGTTTGATTGAGCGCATTATCACCATTACTGGTGATAACTTAAACAAACCGGGAAACTATATGGTGCCTCTGGGCACCCCGCTAAGCCATATTCTTAAGCATGCCGAATTCACCGGAAATGAAGCGGAACTTATTCTAGGCGGCCCCATGATGGGAATGCCAGCAAGTTTTCTGGATACCCCTGTCAAAAAAGGCACCGGAGCGGTACTGGTACTTGATAAAAGAGCCACTAAACGTGATGATGTGCTGCCTTGTATAAAATGCTCTCAATGTTTGCAAGTGTGCCCCATCAATCTCAATCCTTCTGAGTTAGGCATGCTGGCAACTAAACGCAAATATGATGTGATGGAAGAACAGTATCACCTCAATGATTGCTTTGAATGTGGCTGTTGCAGTTATGTCTGTCCATCCAATATTCCATTGGTACAACATTTTAGAATTGCCAAAACCTTGAATCGTGAAAGACATCGCATGGAAGTTGCCTAACAACCTTCCCGTGCCTAAAATAGCGCCACGAAAAGAAACACCATAACCTCCGGGGATGAGTGGCAGCGAACAACTGTATTACACATGGGCCTCTATGGGCTAAAATTTAATTTTTCAGAAATATAGAACAATATTTTCTTTTTATTACACCTATGGCTAATCAACCCAAAATAGATATTCGAACATCTCCGTATATAAGACAAGCGCCCACCGTTGCGGAAATCATGCGCAATGTGGTCTATGCTTTACTGCCTCTAGCCGCCTATGCCACCTACCAGTTTGGTATCAGTGCTTTAGCGCTAATGATTATTACGGTACTTTCCTGTATGGCAACAGAACATCTATTCTGTAAATTATCGAATAAAAAAACCACTATTACCGATGCCAGTGCCATTATCACCGGTTTGTTATTAGCCATGACCTTACCGCCAGGTTTTCCTTTATGGATGGGGGCTGTTGCCGGCTTTACTGCCATTGCTTTAGGTAAAACCCTGTTTGGTGGCATCGGTTTTAATGTCTTTAACCCGGCTTTAGTCGGACGTGCTTTTGTCCAGGCGGCTTTCCCGGTATCCATCACCACCTGGACACCGGCGTTGACAACCGACCGCTTTATTGAATTCATTCCTTCCAGTTTGGCCTTGCCTTTTATGCAGCCCGTAGACACGGCAGAATGGACGGCTCAAGTCAGTATTGACGGTTTTAGCGGGGCGACACCGTTGGCTCTGATGAAGTTTCAACAGGTTTTCACAGACAGTTATGATCTATTCATGGGCTTAACCGCAGGATCAACCGGGGAAACATCCAGCGTATTGATTATTATTTGTGGCGCCTATCTGGTGTTTAAAAGAATGCTGGATTGGCGCATACCTGCAGCGGTCATATTCGGCACCATTATTTCAGCAGAATGCTTTTACTTATTAGACCCGGCTCAATATCCCAGCCCTGCTTTTATGGTATTCTCTGGAGGATTAATGTTCGCTGCCGTGTTTATGGCCAGTGATATGGTCGCCTCTCCGGTAACCCCCGTCGGTATTTTTGTTTTCGGTTGTTTAGTCGGCTTTTTAACGGTAATCATTCGCTTATTTGGCGGCCTTACAGAAGCGGTCATGTATGCCATTTTATTTGGTAATGCAGCAACCCCACTTATTGAGTCTTATACCCAGCCTCATATCTACGGCAGAAATAAATAGTCATGACAGATTCACCTAAAAACAACCCGAAAGAGCTACCGGCCCTGCCTTCCAGCTTTTCCTTGGTCTCCACCTTAGGTGTGGTGGCAATGATCTCTGGACTTTTAGTCGTGCTGGTCTACGAATATACCAAACCTATTATTGCTGAAAACCAGCGTTTAGCCACCGAGCGCGCCATTTTTAAAGTACTGCCTCAGGCATCCAGTCGTCTCACTTTTAAGGTAAGCCAAGAGTCCATCAAATTAGTCGATGATAAAACCAAGGGGGAACTTATTTATGCGGGGTATGATCGCCATGATGAATTAGTAGGGGTAGCTCTCAATGCAGCAGGACAAGGCTATCAGGATATTGTTAAATTACTCTATGGATATGTCCCAGCCACCGGCTGCATTACCGGCTATGATGTTTTAAAAAGCACTGAAACGCCCGGTTTTGGCACAAAAATCACCACAGATGCTGCATTTCTAGCGAATTTTGATTGTCTGGAAGCTACCGTTGATCAGGAACAAAATGGCTTAATCAATGTCATTAAAACTGTACGGCACGGAACAAAAAAGAACCCTTGGGAGATTGATGCAATTTCAGGCTCAACCATCACCTCAAATGCGGTTGGGCGTATGTTCAACCAAAGTGGACAAAAATTGCACCCCCTTATCGCTGGACATTTATCATTATTGCAATCCGCCAAATCATTAAAAAGAGACAGTCATGGCCAACCCAACTAAAAAAGAAACACCTATCACCATGGATGTATTTACTGCGGGCCTATGGAAAGAAAACCCTGTCTTTGTCATGATGCTGGGCTTATGCCCTGTGCTAGCTGTGACGAATAGTGTGGAAAACTCATTGGCTATGGGTCTTGCCAGTATTTTTGTTTTGGTTTGTTCCAATGCCCTGGTTTCTGCATTAAGAAACTTTATTCCCAAACAAGTACGTATCACCACGTATATTATTATCATTGCCACCTTTGTCACCCTGGTTGATTACATTATCCAAGCCATCAGTCTGGACTTATATAATAAACTGGGCGCGTTTATTCAGCTTATTGTGGTCAATTGCCTGATTTTAGGACGTGCCGAAGCTTATGCTTCCAAGAATTCTTTCGGTAAATCTGTGATCAGTTCTTTAGGCATGGGACTGGGTTTTACCTTAGCTTTAGTTATGCTGGGTGGCGTCAGAGAATTACTGGGGGCTGGGCAATTTCTGGGTTATCAGGTTTTTAGCACGAACTTTCAGCCATGGGTAGTGATGATTCTACCGCCGGGGGGCTTTATTGTTTTAGGCTCTTGGCTATTATTAATTAATTACATAGAACAACGCAAAACGGGCAAACTGATTGCTGAAGATTTAGCATCACATTGTTCTGTTAACCAGCATTAGGCCAGCATATGAATCCTGAATCACTCAGCTTTATCTTTCTAAGCGCCTTTTTAATCAACAATTTTGTACTGGCACTTTTTTTAGGTTTATGTCCTTTTGTCGGCGTATCAGCCAAACGTGACACTGCTTTTAACATGGCGCTTGCTACTGCATTTGTCATGTTTGTCAGCTCTAGCTGTTCTTATGCCATTAACCTGGTACTCACCGCCTTTGATCTGGAATTTTTACGCTTAATCAGTTATATCGCACTGATAGCTTCCTCGGTACAACTGGTTGAAATGATATTGAAGAAATTTAGCCCAGCGCTGTTCAGAGCATTAGGCATATTCTTACCCTTAATTACCACCAATTGTGCCATTTTAGGTGTTGCTCTTTTTCAGACCTCCCGGGGCTATGATTTTCTTCAGTCAGTTTCCTTTAGTCTGGGAGCAGGAGCGGGGTTTGGTCTGGCTATTATTTTAATGGCGGGGTTAAGGGAAAAACTGGAATTATCCAACTTACCGAATATTACTCAGGCTGCCGCTTTAAGTATGATGCTGGCTGGGATTTTATCGCTAACCTTTATGGGGTTTGCAGGTTTAGGCACAACGGTTTAAGCGAGGAAACAATGCTCAACTTATTAATCACCATCATTATTATCTTTACTTTACTGCTGACATGGGTTTTGGTACAGCAAGCTGCCAGGAAATTTGCCGCAAACCACCCAGAACTCGGCCAGGCCAAAGAAGAAGGTCTGGGATGTGGTAAAACCTGTGGCTGTATAAAAGGCAGTTGTAGTGCTGAAGACTGAAGACTCGTTCAGCTCACATAATTCCCCCGGCTTTATCCTCAACTTTCTGGGCAAATTGCAAGTCAGCAATCTGCTCCAACATTTCTAAGCAGTTTTCTTTAATTTTCAGACCGGGTAATATTCATTTTCTGCTAACTTATCGTCTTGACCGCAGAATGACAATGCACAAAAAACCCCTTTTGATTACTACCACACTTACTTCCCTAGCCTTTTCAGCTACTGTTTTAGCGAAAAAACCGGTGAGAAAAAGCCATCCTCATCATCCAGGAAATACCGTTCACCGGAAAAACAGTCATTAATAACCTGATGAATTTGGCCTGCGAGAACTTGCTTAAGTAGAAAGAAAGCATCCATTACAAAGCAAAAAACATATCGGCAATGCTCATCCCATGTCAGATAATTATGACCGAAATATGCGACCAATCCCGGTGTCCCCTTGATTGGTCGCAATATAAAGACCTTGAGTCAACAGCATACAGGCATCAACGCTGGGCTCTTGAGAGGATTGATGATAAAACCAGAGCAATCATACAAAATAGCCCCTGAACAAACGCGCTTGACAGCCTGTTGCATCGTGAC
>JAPYOW010000012.1:43226-46896 GCA_029937975.1 Methylococcaceae bacterium
GGTCCGGATACAAACAGTACGTTGCGAGGAATCTCAATAGAATGCCCGCGGTTTTAAATTTAAAACCGCGATTACCAGGCAAACACTGGAACCTGTATCAAAAAATCTTAAATCAAGGCGCTCTACGAAATTGTACTCGCCTATTCACAGGCGCATAGGGGTTAATATTGGCCAACGGTTGACTTTCCCCCATGCCAGAAACAAACAGTCTGTTTTCAGCAATATTAAAATTATCCTTTAAATAGGTCTTAACCGAGCCGGCTCTTCTTTCTGATAATTTTTGGTTATACTTTTTCGGGCCAACGGCATCTGTGTGTCCTTCTATAATTAATTTTTCATTCGCAAAGCTTGGCATCTTGAGCATTTTCCCTACTTCATTCAAAAATGCCCTGGACTCATCCAGCACCACAGCCGAGTCATATTTAAACTTTATCGGTAAACCAATGGATGAATTCTGTTGTTGATGCGCTGTGTCAGCTGGTTTTTGCTGGCTATTTTTAGGCTTACCAAAGCTGATTGAACGCATTTTAATGCCATCTGCTTTGATTACGGCCATTTCATCGGGCCTGGAAAAAAGAATTTCCCCCATTTCTGCTGCTGATGGCGCTTTTCCTGAATACATTTTTACATCCTGTGCCTGACAGTGAACCTGCCACAGCAACAAAACAAAAAATAAACCACCTTTTATTTTATTGAAAAACATAACAAACCTCACATAATCATTGCTTAGTTTTATAAAATAACCCGGGCATTCAATTTTAATATTTTTCCATCAACACAAATCAAGATTAATGACCAAGTAACTCTGCCTCACTTGCTTAACAATCGCATTTTAAAGTCATATACTCCATGCGCTTTAATCAGTAAAGCATTAATATTATAGCCCCCTGCTGTTAGCATTTATTTGACCTACTCTACATTTTAGTAGAGATTTTCTAAAAGTACTGATAACACTCAAACCCAATATGCCATTTAATTCAATGGCGTCTTCCCCTATGGGCTGCAATCCGCATTCTGCTTAAAATTGTTAATGCCTTCTTAGCGATGCAATCAATAGTTCATTCCTTTGTTAACAGGGTAAAATCGCTACCCATAGTAAATTTTGTGGGTTCCTGTGATGCACCTAAATATTTTCTTGAAAAAGCAGGTATCGTTTCCGTTGAAAAATCAGCGACTTCATGAGCACTTATTTGCTGATTTATAGGCTTCAGGTCTGCTTTTCCCTTCAGGCCTTCAGATACAACATAAGTAAATAAACCGTGTCCTAAATCAGTTAATTCAGCCGCTTGCTGGTCTTTGCGGGTTGCGGCTAACACCACCACACCAACCGATTTGCTTAAGCCACGACTGAAACGCCTTTGGATATCCTGCATTTTTCTAAACGATTTTAAACTGGCTCCCGAATAACAAGCATCAATCATGATCATCACATGCTGCACTTTAGAAGCGATCAAGATTTCCTGGACTCGCTGCGCTGAAATGCCTACTTCAGCATAGTATTGTTGATTATCTTTTATCATGGTTTCATGTGGCATAAAATACCACTCACCCTCAACGGCTAAGCCATGACCTGCCAGATAAATAATAATGACATCATTCTGCAAATAGTGGCTCATGTTGTTCAATTGCTGGAAAATTGCAGTTCTCGTTGCTTCTTCATCCCGTAATTCATGTTGAATTATTTGATCAAATGCAGATAATTCAGTTTTGTTAAATTTACTGGCTATTTCTGCTGCATCCGCCACACTATAGTCTAAATTTAATCGTGCATCCTTATACTTATTGATGCCTATTGTCAGCACATGAAGCGTACGCTGTTTTTCTTCGCCTTTAAACTCAATGATTAATTCATCAGAATGTCCTTCAATATTCATTTTATTAGTGGCTATCACTTTAAATGTATTTTTTCCAACACCAGGAAACACCTTAAACTCGACGGTCTTCTTCACTAGCTTGTCGATTATTTCCTGCTGACTGCTCATAACGGTATCTGGACTCATTACTTTACCATTGTGATAAAGCTTTATCTCTTCAACAGTACTGCCTTGCGCTTCAACACGAATAAGCAACGGGACAGCTGCTGTTCTATTGCCATCTGGAATAATAATCTTGACTTGGGGTGGCAATCTTATGCCTTGCTGCACGACTAATGGCTTCTTATTGATAAAATCCTGGTCCTCTAGATGGCTTGCTAATAAGCCAGGCTCATAATGTGATGCTGAAAAATTATCTAACGGTATTTCATAGTCTTCTGCTACTTCCCAGGAAACATTAACCATCCCTTTTTCTGAACTATCAAACCGACCTTTAGCATCGACCACCGTCCAGCCTGTTTTAGTAGAGATTAACTTCATTATTTCTTGCGCATTATCGATAGAAAACACATGTAAAACCCCCTTCTCATCGGCAGTAATTAACACCGTTCCTTTATTGATAAACTGCAAATAATACATGGGCTGAGCGGATGCGATTTGCTTTAACTGTTGCATTGAATCCGCATCAAATATCTTGATGCCATCAGACTCTGTTGCTATAGCAACTAATTTCAAATCCTCACTTACCGTAATCGCAAGCGGATCAAATGAAAGCGCTTTCTTTACCGGTCTGGTATTATTTGCATCACTGCGTTGAAAAACATTGTCTTCATCAAAACTCGCAACAGATCCATTCCGCTTACTGACCCAAAGACCGGCAATATCATCTTCATGTTTTGCCAAAGAAACCGTCTTTTCAGCCTCATCTATACGCCACCTATCCACGAAGCCATCTTCACCAGCGACTATAAAGGTTTGTCCTTTACTTTCCATGCTTACAAATTTTAAATCATCCTCATAAGGGGTTTGAATACTCTTTATTAGACTCATCTTACGCAGGTCCCAGATAGCAACTACACCATTTTCATGGGCAACCGCTAATACCGATTCATCCTTAGACACCGACAAAGAAACAATCGTGGGATGACCACTGTTGAGCTGACTAACTCTTTTACCCGTATAAATGTCATAGACTACAATTTCACCATGGTCAGCTGCTAACAAAGCAATATCTAAAGTGGAAATACTGGCAACTTTAGTAATAGTCAGTCCATTTGCAACAATAATGGGTCTTTGTATACCCTGCTTTGCATCCCAAACCCTGACCGTATTGTCTTCATGTAACAAAGTAAAAAACCGTGAATCCGTGGAAACAAAAAAGTCTTTTACTTCACCCGATTCATTACGGATTTTCAGTTGCGGCATTAGCATTCTATCAAATAAACTTTTTGCAATATTGCCACTGATAGTACGCGAAATCTGATTACTAATATTTGCTCCACTAAAGCCCTGAGCGTAAACACCCCCAGTAAACAATAGTAAGCCCATAACAAAAAACCAATTTGTCCGATAAATGCTCATAGTTTTCCCCGCCCCCAAACAAAAAAACCCTTGTGCAATAATTTGTACAAGGGTTTTTCAACGTGCTGATTCTTTAACCAAAAATCATATTTCAAATTGACAAAGCAATTATTAACTTTTCACTAACGGTAACCCTTAAAATACCAAACGTGCATTTAAACCACCCGAAATAAAATCATTATCTTCATCATTAATATCATGCTCAATCAGCGCACCGAGTGATAGATCCTTATTAATTGAATATTGAGTACCATAGCGCATAAAACCAACACCAT
>JAPYOW010000065.1 GCA_029937975.1 Methylococcaceae bacterium
ATATATTAATGTACCTGTTGAAGGTCCTTATAAACCCGATCATTATCGGTATTAAACAACTATTGATAATGTGAAGATTGAAAAGGGGCGAGTAAGCCCCTTTTTTTTTGCCAGAAGATAATGCGAATTTCTCGATTGTACACCCCCCTTCCATTAACGGTAGGACAACAGCTTGAGCTTCAGGGCGATAGCGCTCATTACGTGCGGACCGTTTTACGCTTGAAAACCGCCCAAACTATTATTTTGTTTAATGGTCAGGGTGGCGAGTATTTATGCGGCATCCATGAAGTCAGCCGGAAAAGAGTGATTATTGATATTCAGCAAGGCGTTGAACGCAGTGTTGAATCGCCTTTGAATATTACGCTCGGGCTCGGTATATCCCGTGGCGATAGAATGGATTGGGCGATACAAAAAGCAGTAGAACTTGGGGTTAATACACTCAGTCCCTTGATCACAGAACGTTGTGTGGTCAGGTTTAAAGAAAATAAAAAACAGCAACGACTTCAGCATTGGAAAAACATAGTTCAGCATGCCACAGAACAGTGCGGTCGAACCATCTTACCGCAGGTTAATGCCATTGAAAGCATTGAACACTGGATTCAGCAGCAAAGTGGTTTAAAAGTTTTTTTAGACCCTGAGGCCGAACAGTCATTAGCTGAATTAACCCCCAGTGCAGGTCATATCACCTTATTATCGGGACCTGAAGGCGGGTTTAGTGAGCAGGAAAGAGAGGGTGCTGTGGCTGCAGGCTTTATACCGGTCCGTATGGGGCGTCGGGTTTTACGCACAGAAACAGCGGCAATCGCGGCTTTATCGGCTGTACAAATGTTATGGGGTGATTTTTTATAATGTTTATAATCTTTAGAGTGTCATGAAAATAGCAGCCCTAAAAACGGCGTACTATGCCTTGTTGCCTTTATTCATCTTGTTATTTTTTGCCGCCGTTTCATCACTGTTAAGCTATGTTTTTCTGATAATGGCAGGTGATGTGATTTCAATGCGAAAGATTGTGAGCAAGGGCACTCAAATATTGCTGTTACTCAGTATATTTCCATTGCGCCATTATCTGAAACTGAGCTGGGCAGATATAGGTTTTGCAACTAAAGCGGTATTTTTTAGACAAGTTATGCAGGGCCTGGTTTTGGGCTTAGTCACCTTAATGCCGGTGATGCTGGTTTTATACGGGCTGGAAATTAGTGTGTTTGATGCGGATAAGGCGTGGACACCAAGTAAGGTTGTTATCAGAATATGTCTGGCTTTATTGTTGGCCATACTTATTTCCATGGGAGAAGAGCCTTTATTTAGCGGGATTTTATTGGCGGGCTTGAAGAAAAAAATGATGTTATTCTGGGCGGCAGTAATGAGTGCTGGCTATTATGCAGCGTTTCATTTTGTAAAAACCCGCACCAGGGTTGCCTATGAAGACTTATCACCCGCGAGTGGATTTCAATTAATGGCAGAAGCCTTTGCCAATCTCTTAAACCCTGAAATCACATCGGCCTTTATGGGCTTATTTGTGGTGGGTTTGTTTTTGGTGTCGATAAGAACGCAAATAAAAAACAGCATCGGGATATGCATCGGATGTCATGCTGCCTGGGTATGGCAGATTAAAATGGCGAAGGACTTTTTCGATACCAATAAAAATTCGCCTTATTATTATTTGGTCAGTGATTATTATGATGGTGTGGTCGGGCCATTGGTGGCGGTCTGGTTGTCACTGATTCTTATCGGCTATTTTGGATGGAAAAGATGGCTACGATAATAAGGTCGTCTATGAGTTTGCAGTGAGGCAGGTTTGCTGTCGGCACGTGTACTTTGCAGAAGCAGTTGCATCGGTCTGATGCAACTGTGTTGTAAGGCTTGAAGAGCAGATAAAGCAGTGGACGGCGAGTACTTTAGTCCCTGAAATTTTCAAATTGCAGTGGCAGTTCAATAGAATCCTCGGTTTTTAAAAAAGCAATAACCTGCTGCAGATCATCTCTCTTTTTCCCGGTTACTCTGAGTTTTTCACCCTGAATGGCGGTTTGAACCTTAAGCTTTTTATCTTTGATTAATTTTACAATCTTTTTGGCAATAGGTGTTTCAATGCCCTGATTAAGACTCAGTGTTTGTTGGGCCGTTTTGCCGGTGTCCTGAATATTCCCCGATTCCAGACAGGCAATATCAACGCCACGCTTGCTCATCTTTGAGAGCAGAATAGGTAACATTTGTTGCAACTGAAAAGTAGACTGGGCTTTCATTAAAATGCTGTCATCTTGCAATTCAAATTTTGCATCAGAACCTTTAAAATCAAAGCGGGTGGTCACTTCTTTATTGGCCTGGTTTACAGCGTTATGTACTTCGTGGGCGTCGAATTCGGAAACAATATCAAATGAGGGCATGGATTTCGGGTCAGTAATTAAAATTAAAAAGGGGTATCTATTCAGTGAGTGCCATTAAGGGGATTGCTTGATGTTTTATCCGCAGCTGTGAAGACATCCTGTTCTGGAAGCCAGAGAATTCATTAGCCTGCACCCTTAAAAATAGCAAGGACCGATACCTGAAAATTCACTATAATTGTGTTGGCTATTTTATTCAATAAAATTTAAAAAAAAGAGGGGTGTTTCCCTTGAACAACTTAGTTTTATCAGTGGTTTGCTGTTTTCTCATGGCATTAAATGCGGGCTGTGCATCTCAGGGGGATGTTAAGGGGCGTGACTTTGAAATGAGCTCGGTGATGAAAAATGATATAGATCTGGTGGCCGAAACCCATCAGAGGGTGGTATTTAATGCATTAAGGCAATTAGCTATCAAGCTTTATAAGCGTAATCCGCAGGAATGGAAAAAAGCAGGCCAGCCCAGTCTGGAAATGGCTGTTAAAACCATTACCGCCAACCCATTGCCATTAATTGCAAATATAAGCAACATAGAACAGATAAGGCTGGCCTTTGATGAGCGTTACCAGGGGGACAGGGTGAAGGCTTATATTGTCGGCCTGGAAGCTATGGTTCTGGCGTCTTATGATAACCACCGGTCTTTCTATATACATCATATGCTGGAGGCGCAAAAGCTTTATGACAGTGCCAGAAATATTGAGTTAGCATCGTGGTTGATCCGGAAAAAATATAAAAGTAATGGCAAGTTATTTTTACTCAGCTCAGTCGGTACACCCGAAATAAATTTAAGTTTTGAGCGTTTGTTTGGAAAAATGATAAATGCGCAGGATATGATGGCACAAATTATTGCAGATAGATCGCATCGCCAAATCAAAAATATTATTCAATCTGTGGCTACGGCATTTATACCGATTTAGTAGCAGGCATAGCCGCGGCAACAGCCTGGATTCTTAATAGACGAATAGCCGCACCAATTTCAGCGCCTTGTAGCCCCGTCTTCAAAACTGCTGTGTTATCAACCGAGCTAAGCGCATTCGCTGCTTTTAGTAAATAGGCTGATTGTGGGTATGTTTGATGCTCAAGACCGGTATGACCTTTAGCGTCCGCCTCACAGGCCAGTGCAAAGGGAATAACGGCATCCGCCGATTTGAAAGCACCTAAGTGACCCAGCATGTCTGTCAATGTGGCGGGGGATAAGTCAAAAACACGGTGGCAATGGTTGTGATAACGCATCACCTGGTCGGCCAGTGCTTTAAATTTTTTGGGAATGCGTAAACGGGTACAAAAATGATCAAGAACGGGCCTGCCCAGTTCTTCATGACCCTGGTGTTCAGGCCATTTTTTGGGATCAGTGATCGCCTTGCCCAGATCATGGAGTAGAGCGGCCAGACGGACTTCCGGACGGGCAGATAATTTTCCTGCTTGCGTAAGGCTTAATAAACTATGGATACCGGTGTCAATTTCAGGGTGGTGTTTTGTTAGCTGGGGAACACCAAAAAGCCGATCAATTTCAGGGAATATAGTGGCTAAGGCGTTACATTCTTTTAGGGTATAAAAAAATGCAGCCGGCGTTTTTTCAGACAAGGCTTTTTGTAATTCTGTCCATACCCGTTCGGCCACCAGATGATCGGTCTCGCCTATGCGGACCATTTGCTTCATGAGTTGCAGGGTTTCTTCAGCAAGCGTAAAGCCAAGATGGGAGTAACGGGCAGCAAAACGGGCAACACGCAAAATTCTGACGGGGTCTTCACTAAAGGCGGGGGAAACATGCCGGAATATCCGGTTTTCAAGGTCTTTTCGGCCATGATAGGGATCTATAATCTGTCCATTTTCATCTTGAGCTATGGCATTAATGGTTAAATCTCTACGCATCAGATCCTGTTCTAAAGTGACTGCCCGCGATGCGTGAATAGTAAAGCCTTTATAACCTGGCGCGGTTTTGCGTTCGGTGCGGGCTAGCGCGTATTCTTCATGAGTCTGCGGATGTAGAAATACCGGGAAGTCTTTCCCGACAGGGTGAAACCCCTGTTTAATCATGGATTCAGGTGTTTCACCCAGCACTACCCAGTCTTTTTCTTTCACAGGATAATTCAATAAAAAATCCCGTACTGCACCGCCGACTAAAAATGTTTTCATGTACTCATTACTGATAGATGTATCATTGACTCTGGATTTTAACAGGGTAAATCGATGCTGGAATTTTTTTTATTAACCATGCTGGTCGGGCTTGTTGCCGGATTATTAGCCGGGTTATTTGGATTGGGTGGCGGGGTGGTGATCGTTCCTGCCTTGCTATGGTTGTTTACGGAACAGCAGTTTCCAGAAAATCAGGCCATGATTATGGCTGTAGCAACATCGCTTGCCACGATAATAATGACCTCGATCTCGTCCTTGCTAAGTCATCATAAGCTAGGGAACATCCTGTGGCACAGGGTTTATCGATTAACGCCAGGCATTGTCACAGGTTCAGTAGCAGGTGCCATAGTTGCTGACGGAGTGGCGCCAGATCAACTGAAATGGCTGTTTATAGGCTATTTATGCTATGTCGCGTTGCGGATGGCCCGACAGTTTCCTGCAAACGACAAGGAGGGCAAGCAGTACAGAAGACTGGATTATCTGGCAGGTCCTGGTATTGGGCTGGTTTCTTCGTTATTAGGGATAGGAGGCGGGACGTTGACGGTGCCTTATCTGGTTGGCAGACAGGTCGCCATCAAAAATGCCGTCGCTATATCCAGTGTTTGTGGGCTGCCCATTGCCATATCAGGTGCTGCGGCCTATGGCTTATTAGGCTGGGGTAACAGCGCTTTACCTGAATGGAGTTTAGGCTATATCTATTTGCCCGCTTTTTTGGGGATTAGTGTGTGTAGTATGTTAACGGCACCTATAGGCGCAAAATTAGCCTATCAATTACCTGCCAAAAAGTTAAAACGTTATTTTTCAGTGTTGATCTTGATTATCGCGATAAAAATGTTGATGCAGTGAGAGGCTGCTAATAAGCAGGCACTTACTGCATCTAAGCTTACGGTTTATCGGGGTCGGATGCTGATTTCAACGCGCCGGTTTTGCGCGCGTCCCATGACTGATTCATTATCGGCAATAGGAAAGCGCTCGCCAAAGCCTCTGGATTGGATGCGTCCATGAGCCACACCGGTTCTAACCACATAACTGGCAACGCTGTTGGCTCTGCGTTCTGATAATTGCTGATTATAGAAATCACGGCCTGTAGAATCTGCATAACCGGAAATGTTAATACTTGTTTTGTTGAATTCTTTCAGCACAAGGCCGACAGAGTCCAGCACAGCATAAAAGCTGGTATTGAGTGTTGCAGAGTCGTTGGCGAAAGTAATGTTGCCGGGCATGATTAATTTAATGTTTTCCCCCTGTCTTTGTACTCTCACCCCTGTTCCTGCAAGGTGTTGGCGTAATCTTTTTTCCTGAGTGTCCATATAATAACCCACACCGCTGCCCATGGCGGCCCCAACGCCGGCACCAATTAAAGCGCCCTTGCCTCCGCCGGCAAGCGCACCAATAGCCGCTCCCCCTGCAGCGCCAATACCTGCGCCCCAAGCCGTATTCGCCACCCTTTCCTCACCGGTATAAGGGTCAATTGCACAAGCGGTAGTTAAAGTAGCCGCTAAAACCATACACACTAGTTTTTTCATGATAAGTCACTGGGTAAATGGAAGGTATATCCATGATAGCTAAAATTGCTGAACAGATACTGAACTAATTTGCTACGGGTGGGCTCCATTGATGATAAGCAGCATTAGGTGGTTTGCTTGCTACGGCCTCTGGGTTTCGGTTGAGTCTGACGCTTGGATAAATGTTGAATTTTATCAAGGAACTCTGTATTACCTAGAACCCAGGCCTTATTTGTAGCATCCCTGATAGCATCAAGGGTGTTATCAGGAATGGCTTGGTCAAAAAGAGCCAGGTATTGCGTGCAACGTTCTGAGTTGTTTTTTCCTAAGCGAGAGTACAAAGCATGGGGTTTAAGCCATTGTTGCTTTTTACCCAGGGCATTATGTTGAAAACTGGACCAAGGGTAATCAGCAGGCAATTTAACCATGTGTGCTCTAACAGGATTAAGCTCAATATAGCGGTAACAGATGAGTAAATAAGTTTCACTGTCAATTAAAGTGGCACGATAACGGCCTTCCCAAAGTGTGCCGGTACGATGGTATTTTTTATTAAAGTACTGCACGTAATAGCGACCTATTGATTGCATGACTTTGCTAATGGCATGTTCAGTATGTGGTGTTAACAGTAAATGCACATGATTGCTCATCAGGACATAGGCGTGTAGGGAACAATCAAACTGGTTACAGGCATCAGCGAGTTTTTGCAGATAATATTGATAGTCTGCTTTATCGGTAAAGATAATACCTTTGTTATTACCACGCTGAATAATATGCTGGGGTAGGTTTGGAATTGAAAACCGGGCTAAGCGAGCCATAGGGATGATAGCGGGCAGGGAGTAAATTTCACTATAACACATTTTAGTTTCGAGTCTGACCCCGTTATATTGTATATAATCAATGCAAGTGTGGAGGCGTTATCCAATAAAAGAATCATGAGGCTCGGTGGCGTGTAACATGCGTATCAATGGTATTTTGTTGCGGATGGATTCACAAAGGTCAAAACCCATCATGGCCAGCAAGACCTGAGAAATGCAGGGGTGGAGGGTAATTTTTCTGGCAATCGTCTGAAAAATTACCATAAGTGTTTAAATTATATTGATTTAAGGATATAATAACCGGTTAATTGAAGAAAAGAGATGGGGGGTTCATGCAAATTATTCAGGAAGCACTTACGTTTGATGATGTTTTATTAGTGCCAGCGCACTCGACGGTGCTACCCCGTGATGTGGAATTAAAAACCAGGTTAACGCGAGAAATTTCGTTAAATATCCCGTTGGTTTCTGCGGCGATGGATACCGTGACAGAAGCACGGCTGGCGATTGCTATTGCCCAGGAAGGGGGAATCGGTATTATTCATAAGAATATGACGATTGAAGAACAGGCGCGTGAAGTGGTTCATGTCAAGAAATATGAAAGTGGCGTAATCAAAGAGCCTATTACTGTTTCATCTTCTGCTACGATAAGAGATGTGATGAAATTAACCCAGGCCAAAAATATTTCCGGGGTACCTGTGGTTGATGGCGATGATCTGGTGGGTATAGTGACCAGTCGTGATTTGCGTTTTGAAACACGACTTGATGATGCCGTGTCTTCGGTGATGACACCTAAGGAACGCTTAGTTACTGTTAATGAATTTGCGGATCATAAAAAAGAAGCCATTGCTTTATTGCATAAGCACCGGATTGAAAAAGTCCTGGTGGTGAATGAGAATTTTCATTTATGCGGCATGATTACCGTTAAGGATATTCAAAAAGCCAAAGATTATCCCAATGCCTGTAAAGACGAGCAGGAAAGATTGCGAGTGGGTGCTGCAGTGGGTACCGGTGAAGGGACAGAACAACGGGTTGAAGCTTTGGTAAATGCCGGGGTGGATGTGATTATTGTGGATACCGCGCATGGCCATTCTCAAGGTGTTTTAGACAGAGTAAGCTGGATTAAAAAACATTATCCACTGGTGCAGGTGATTGGCGGCAATATTGCTACTGCCGATGCCGCAAGAGCTCTGGTGGAAGCGGGTGCTGATGGCGTTAAAGTGGGCATCGGCCCGGGCTCTATCTGTACCACAAGAATTGTGGCCGGAGTGGGTATGCCGCAAATTACCGCAGTCAGTAATGTGGCAGAAGCTTTAAAAGGGACAGGCGTTCCTCTGATTGCCGATGGCGGTATTCGTTATTCTGGAGATGTGGCTAAAGCTTTGGCAGCGGGTGCATGTACGGTGATGCTGGGCGGCTTGTTTGCCGGTACGGAAGAAGCACCAGGTGAAGTTGAGTTGTATCAAGGCCGGTCTTATAAATCATATCGAGGGATGGGATCATTAGGTGCCATGTCGCAACAGCAAGGCTCCAGTGATCGCTATTTTCAGGAAGAAGACAGTGTGGAAAAATTAGTACCGGAAGGCATTGAGGGGCGGGTGCCATACAAAGGCAGTATGTTGGGGATTATTCATCAATTACTGGGTGGCATTAAAGCCAGTATGGGCTATACCGGGAGCCGGTCTATTAAAACCATGCATGATAATGTCCAGTTTGTCCGGGTCACCACTGCGGGGATGCGGGAAAGTCATGTGCATGATGTGACGATTACTAAAGAAGCGCCAAATTATCAGGTAAGTTAGGGCGCCTGGGTTAAGCTTTCTCGCGGTAGGGATGTCGCGAGGTAGAGCCATGCAGTCGCAATTGCCGGGTCATTTTTTAAATATTTTAATTTATAGAGTCTTCCATTGAATCAACAGCAATCAGCGAATATTCATTCGCATAAAATTCTTATTTTAGATTTCGGTTCGCAGTATACCCAGTTAATCGCACGTAGAATTCGTGAAATTGGTATTTATTGTGAGATATTCTCCTGTGAGTGCAGTGCCGAGGAAATTCAACAGTTCGCCGCGAAAGGTATTATTTTGTCCGGCGGCCCCGAAAGTGTCACCAGTGGTGATACCCCCAGAGCTCCCCAGATAGTGTTTGAGCTGGGTATTCCTGTGCTGGGTATTTGTTATGGCATGCAAACCATGACCGAACAGATGGGCGGCAAGGTTGCATCATCAGATCATCGTGAGTTTGGTTATGCGCAAATCAGGGCGCGGGGGCATTCTCGATTATTAACGAATATTGAAGATCATACCTCTGCTGAAGGCTATGGTTTATTAGATGTGTGGATGAGTCATGGTGACAGAGTCGTTGAGTTGCCTGCGGGGTTTAGTTTAATCGCCAGTTCTGAAGGTGCACCGATTGCGGGCATTGGTCATGAAGAAAAGGCTTTTTATGGACTGCAGTTTCACCCGGAAGTCACCCATACCAAACAGGGCGGCAGAATCCTGCAACGTTTTGTGGTGGATATTTGTGGCTGTGATGCCTTATGGACAGCCAATAATATTATTGAAGATAGCATACGAGCTGTACGCACTGCTGTGGGTAGCGATCAGGTTATTTTAGGCTTGTCAGGGGGCGTGGATTCATCGGTCGTGGCGGCCTTGTTACATAAGGCTATAGGTCAGCAGTTAACCTGTGTCTTTGTCGATACCGGTTTGTTACGCTTGAATGAAGGCGATCAGGTGATGGCCATGTTTGCTCAGCATATGGGCATCAAGGTGATTCGCGTGAATGCAGAGCAGCGTTATTTAGAGGCATTGCAGGGACAAACGGATCCTGAAGCAAAACGCAAGATTATTGGTAATTTATTTGTCGACATTTTTCAAGAGCAAGCGGATAAATTAACCGATGCAAAATGGTTGGCGCAGGGGACTATTTATCCAGATGTTATCGAGTCGGCAGCATCTAAAAGTGGCAAAGCACATTTGATTAAATCCCACCATAATGTGGGAGGCTTGCCTGAAGACATGACTTTGAAACTGGTGGAGCCGTTAAGGGAGCTCTTTAAGGATGAGGTCAGAAAATTAGGGCTGGAATTGGGCCTGCCCTCAGAGATGGTTTTCCGCCACCCGTTTCCTGGACCGGGTCTGGGGGTCAGAATTTTAGGTGAAGTTAAAAAAGAATATGCCGATTTATTGCGTCAGGCCGATGCCATTTTTATTGAAGAACTGTATGAACACGATCTTTATGACAAAGTGAGTCAGGCTTTTGCGGTTTTCTTGCCGATTAAATCGGTAGGTGTCATGGGTGACGGCAGGCGTTATGATTATGTGATTGCTATCCGTGCAGTTGAAACGATTGACTTTATGACCGCGCGCTGGGCTCATTTGCCGTATGAATTTCTGGATTTGATTTCACGCCGGATTATTAATGAAGTGTCAGGTATTTCGCGAGTGACCTATGATATTTCAGGCAAACCGCCTGCTACCATCGAGTGGGAATAG
>JAPYOW010000066.1 GCA_029937975.1 Methylococcaceae bacterium
AGGGCAACAATATCAGTAAACGTACCGCCACGATCAATCCAGAATTGCCATGAACGGCTTGTGATGTTATTTTTTTTCAACGTTGTATTGCGTTTTTTTTCGTTTGAATGGATGTTCGCTAATGCAAAACAGGGGTAACAGGTAGTGTAAAATAAAAGGTTGAACCGGTTCCGATTTCAGACTCGAGCCATAATTCCCCTCCGTGACTTTCTACAATCCGTTTACAGATAGACAAACCAATCCCTGTACCTGAAGATTCTGCTTTGCTGTGTAATCGTTGAAAAACTAAAAATATACGTTCGAAAAATTCAGATTCTATGCCAATGCCGTTATCCTGAATAGAAAATTCATACATGTTTTTCACTGTCTGGTAGCGGATATTTATTATACATTGTCGATCCTGAGCACGATACTTAATGGCATTAGCTACCAGGTTTTGAAAGAGTTGTTGTAGTTGTGAACGATCCGCCATAATCTGTGGAAAAGTCGGTGGATAATTGATTTGTGCATTACTTTCATCAATTATAATTTTTAAACTTAGCATAACGTGTTGTATAAGCTGGGAGATATTTAATGTCTTGAGGGGTTGTTTGTTTTTCCCTACACGTGACAAACTCAGTAAATCCTGAATCAGGGTTTGCATTCTATTGGCACCATCTACAGCAAAGCCAATAAAGACATTGGCATCATCATCCAGTTTATCTTTATAGCGACGTTCCAGCAGCTGAGTGTAACTGGAAACCATGCGCAAGGGTTCTTGCAAATCATGTGAGGCTATGAAGGCAAATTGTTCTAACTCGGTGTTCGAACGCTCGAGCTCTTGAGTATAATGGCGCAATTTTAATTCCGTGATTTTTTGCTGGTGGATATCCAGGCAAATACCGATAAAAATGGAAGGTTTATTATTTTCTTGATAAGGTGCGCCGATTTCGTGTATCCAGTGATACTCACCATCATTTCGCTGTAATCGGTATTCGTGATCGAAGCCCTGGTGTTGTTTTAACGCTTGGCGATATTCTCTGATGACTTGTTGACGGTCATCAGGATGAATGCGTGCGCCCTGCCAAACGATATTTAATTCTTGCTCCAAGGTTAATCCACTAAAATTAAGCCAGGCTTTATTAAACAGCAAGGGCCGGTTATTGTGATCCAGCATCCACATCATCACTGGCGCAGCATTAACCAAAGTGCTGAATAATTTCTCTTGGGACTTTAAGTCATTTTCCAATTGTTTACGAATGCTAATATCGCGTAAAAAACCGGTAAAGAAGGTCTCATGTTCTGAATTTATCTCGGCACCCCCTAATTCCAAAGGAAAAGTTGAACCATCTTTACGCCGCCCAGAAACCTCCTTACCAATACCTATTATTTGTTTTATGCCGGTGTTCCTAGAGTGTTGCCCATGGCTATCATGTTCATGATGAAAAGACTCAGGCATCAAAACGGTTACATTTTTATTGATGAGTTCTTGTTCTTGATAACCAAAAATTTGTTCTGCTGATGGGTTCATTGACAGGATATGCCCGGTATTATCAAAGTTAATGATTCCATCGATTGCATTATCTACAATGGCTTGCATTTTTGTTTTTTCTTCACGCATTAAATGGCTGGTTTGGTCTAATCGGGTATAGGTCTGGATATAATCGATTAACAGACCGATACCCGGTATGAGATAAGCAAAAATCTTTAGAAAGTGTGCAATATTAAAATCATTATCAAATAATGCCTTGGATCCAAAGCACATATGCAACTCAAGAATAATTTCAGGCACCATACTCAACAGTAATGCCTGACTAAAAGTGGAAGGATATTGTTTATGGAACTGGCTGAGCAAGGGAATGCAAACAATGATATATAACAGGAGAGGGGCGACATCCCACGGACGAGTCAGTATTGCATCAGGGAAAAGAGTGACCGGTAGATTATTACTGGTAGCACAATAGTGAATAATTAAGAAAGCAACGAGCATGAATATCAGGCTAACAGAGAAAACAAAAACAACACTGCCATCCCGGTTTGAATTCGGTTTTATCAGGAACAAAGCAACACCTGAAATAATAATCAAGGCATTAAAAGTGCGGGAAATTGCCCAGGTGAAGGGGATTAGTTTATTGTTATCAGCTACAGCACTGATCAGATGATTAGCGGCTAGCGTATGAAAGGCATCCATACTACCTGCACAGAATAAAGCGATACAAATCACAGGCGTGGTGCTGTTTAAAGAACCTCGAAAATTGGTAAAACCGAGCAATGCCACCATGATGGCGACACTGAAAGCACTCCATTCCAGTAGGGTATGGGTAAATGCACCTGATAATTTGTAAAACAGGTCATCGATTAAAACAGTACGGTGTTCTGGTAATGGCGTTGAATGTGATGAAAAATCCATGCCTAGCAGAGTTAAAAAAAAGGGCGTTATACAAAAAGTAAGGACGAGTAATAAAATGGGTGTAGATAAAGTTATTCCCAGGTTATTGCTACGATGTCTCATTTTTTTCCCTGAAAAATTGTTCAAACTCTGAAGGCGCGATGGGTTTGCTGATTAAATAGCCTTGAACTTCGTTGCAGTTCAACTGCTTTAAAAAGGCCAGTTGCTGATCGTTTTCAACGCCCTCGGCAACCACTGTCAGTTTTAATGCATGTGCCATGACAATAATGGCTTTAACAATCTCGGCAACATCAGAGTTTGAGATAACATCTTTTATAAATGAACGGTCAATTTTTAAATAATTAATAGTAAAGTGCTTAAGATAAGAAAGAGAGGAATAGCCGGTGCCAAAATCATCCAATGAAATTTTAAACCCGGCATCACTTAACTTTCTAAGAATGTGATGTTCATCATGATTTTTCTGCATTAACAGAGTTTCTGTTATTTCCAGTTCTATGCTGGATGCATTAAGTGCTAAAAGGGATAATTCTGAAGTTATAAAATCAAGTAAGGTATTATCTTGAAATTGTTTAACGGATAGGTTTATGGCCATGCGAAAATCAGGGCAAAGAGATTGCTGCCACTTTTTCTGCTGCTTCATGGCTTCTGTAATTACCCATTTTCCTATGGCCTGAATTAAGCCAGATTGTTCAGCGACAGGGATGAATTGATCAGGAAGGATGATGCCTTTACAAGGATGTTGCCAGCGCAATAATGCTTCGGCACCTAGGATTTTATTATTTAGGACATTGATTTTAGGCTGATAAAAAAGTGAAAATTCTTGACGTTGTAGTGCCCAGCGCAAGTCATTTTTTATGGATATGGTGTGGATGATTTCGGCATTAAGTTCATGCGTATAAAACTGGAAATTATTGCGCCCTTGGTTCTTGGCTTTATACATGGCTGCGTCAGCATATTTTAGTAAATCATTGATGTTTAATGCATCGTCAGGAAACAGGGTAATACCAATACTACAGCTGATATAAATTTTATGCTGATTGATCTCAGTCGAACGTGATAATGCTGATAATATTTTTTCAGCGATTATCATGATGGTTTCAGGGCTTTGAATATCATCCAGAATTATGACAAACTCATCGCCACCTAATCGGGCTATAAAATCAACCGATCTGACACATGCTTTTAATCGTTCGGCAACACAGATTAATAAGGTATCGCCGATTAAATGGCCTAAGCTATCATTGATTTCTTTAAAGTGATCAAGGTCAATAAACATAAGGCCTAGGCGGTTGTTTTTTCTTTTGGACAGGGCTAATGAGCGGCTAAATGCAAGATTAAAGTATTCCCGGTTGGCCAGTCCCGTCAGGCTATCGACATGCGCTAACAAAACCAGGTTTTGTTCAATGTGTTTGCGTTCTATTGCATAATGCATAGCACGTAATATCAGATGTCCATCGCCTTGGCCTTTAATGAGATAATCTTGTGCACCATGTTTCATGGTTTTGATAGCGAAGTCTTGATCATCAAGCCCTGTCAAAATAATAATGGCCAGTGAGTTACTGATGCGCTGAATTTTTTTTATGGCATCCAGGCCGTTACCATCGGGCAAGAACAAATCTAGTAAAATGAGATCTATGTGATGAGATTGAAGATATGCCTGAGCCGCTGTTAAGGATGAAGCATGGTGCAATATAACCGGGTTTGGCTTAATCTCGTCGAGCATGTTTTCAACCAGACGTGCATCCCCCGGGTTGTCCTCTATTAATAGAATATTCAGTTGCTCTTGTCTATTCATCTCAAGATGTGTTTCTTATGAACCAGAGTATTGCTCAATGTTGAGCCAGAAGGTTTTGATGGATCTAATGACCTCGGGAAATTGATCCAGATTAACCGCTTTAGTCATGTAACAATTGGCATTTAGATCATAACTCTTGATAATATCTTCATCAGCCTGTGAAGTGGTTAATATGACCACAGGAATACGTTTAAATTGTTTATCCTGTTTGATCTTTGCCAAGACTTCTCGTCCATCCATTTTAGGCATGCTCAGGCCTGGGGGCTTTTCATCGCTAAATTGCCGATGTTGTTTCAGAAAGGCCATGGTTTCAATACCCTCAGTAACATGAGACAGTTTATTCGTGACGTTATTCTCAGATAAAGCTTCTATCATTAAACGTGCGACATCTAAGCTATCATTTTTTAATAAAATTCCAATTGGATTTATTTTCATTACGCAACTCTATAAGAGCGTGATGTCGTAGAATAAGTGTAATGGAATTTCATTAAAATTCTAGGTGCGATGGATATAAAAAAGGGATGGCTCAAAGCTGAATTTTTGATGAGGAATCCTTGCGTTTTTCTGTACTTAATGCGGACTCTTCCAGGCTCTGGGAATAGTGCTAAGAGGGCGTAACCGAAAGCTAAAACTTGAAAAAGAAACGATGGAATATCTTTTAATAACACGTAGAGTCATTGCAGCACTACTGCTTTTGATATTATCAGCTTGTAGTCAAACGATTAAAAAAACCCAGGCAGAACGTTATTTGCAGGATGTTGAGTTTATAGCTCAAATGCCAAGAACACCAGGTTCTGAACATCATGTAAAAGTACAAAGCATGTGTGCAGAAAGGTTTAAGACATTAGGTTTTAAACTGGAATACCATGACTATGGAACAGGAATCAATATTCTCGGTGTTTATCCGGGAAAACAGCAGAGCAAGGGCAGAATTCTAGTTTCTGCACACTATGATTCAGTGCCTGGTTGTAATGGTGCAGATGATAACGCCAGTGGTCTCGCGGGTGTTTTTGAAACGGCAAGATTGTTAGTATCTAAGCAACATGACCGAACTCTGGTAGTGGCCTGTTGGGATGAAGAGGAGCGTGGACGGAGAGGGTCAAAGTCTTATGTTGAGCGTGAGAAAAATACGCTAGCGGCTATTAAAATGAGTTATGTCTACGAAATGATTGCTTATAAAAATAAGCAGCCAAATTCTCAAAAAATTCCGGTCGGTTTTGAATACTTATACCCCCAGCAAGTCAAACAAATCCGGAGTAATCAAAATCGGGGTGATTTTATTGCACTGGTTTATGATGATAGAGCCGGTAATATGTTATCCACCATCACAGCAAAGGCGGACAAGCATAATCTATCTGTGCTGCAATTTGAAATAAGCACGCAGCTAAAAAATTCCGCACTGGCCGTGGATCTCAGGCGTTCAGACCATGCGTCTTTCTGGGATGCAGATTATCCTGCAGTGATGATCACAGATACCGCTAATTTCAGAAACCCGCATTATCACTGTTTGAATGGCGAAGATGAGGTCGGCACTATAGATACAGGCTTTGCCATTCAAACCATTAATGTATTAACGGCCATCATTGAAGCAAGTCTAGCTGAATAATGTAGGGGCTAAAGCCTCCTCGTTTTGAACGGTCATTGTGCTGACTTTTTGTCGCTTGAAATACATGCGTAACTTGCCGCATAGCGTTTTTATGGTTCCAATATCGTCGAAGTTACGACAATAATGTGCAGCACTTATCGGCGAAATTAAAGGAGAGGAGAGCAGCGCGTGAGTCATAAATATAAAACCTTTGCGGAGTTTTATCCCTTCTACCTTAGTCAGCATTGTCACTTGATGTGCCGGCGACTGCATTTTGTCGGTTCGTCTTTGGTTCTGCTTATCTTTTTATATATTATTTTTACAGGCTGTTACTTGTTGATATGGATTTTACCGGTGACTGGGTATGGTTGCGCCTGGGCCGGACATTTTTTCTTTGAAAAAAACAGTCCGGCGACTTTTGCCCATCCTCTCTACAGTGTATTAGGGGATTGGGTTATGTTTAAGGATATGCTGATAGGGAAGATAGCCTTTTAAGCGTGTTCTTATAGGTTGGGTAAAGGGGGTAGACAGCTTGTGCTGCGTGGTATAAATCAGACAGCAATAGCGCTCTGTCGGGCATAAAACCTACTGGTAAATTGACTCGAGTTGAGTGTCAATTAAATGTCTGTTTTGCTAATGCTCGTGAGCGGTTTCGCAAGCCTCTAAATAAATGCGCCATGCATCTTGCTGAGGGCTGACATCAATTGTCAGTGTGGTGTGCGTGGTAAAGAGAGAAATATCCTCGGCAATTAATTCGGAAAATAATTGTGTGAGTTCTTGTTTCAAGGGTTGCTGAGCTGTATCGGCCGTATGAAAATCTAGTTGGCGAATGCTCTGTTGCAAGGCACGTATAGAAAAATGCTGAATCTGCAGGGCAAAGTCTGCAAAAACCCCGGGGCCCTGCTGTTGTATTATGCGGCTAATATCCGCAGGACTTGCATATAGCCTGAATAAACCGGCCGCCCCCTGTTGCGGGTTTTTACAGGCCCCTCCTTCCATCAATCTAACCAGTTTTAAGGGTTTTCCTGCTTTGACTTTGGTTAAATCAGTAATTAACGGTGGGTTTTTATGTGATATGGCCGGGATAGCAACAGCTTGTTTAATCACGCGGGGAGAGGTGTTGAGTTTAGGCTGAATTGACGGTGTGGCACACGCAGACAATAAGGGCAGCAGAATACTCAGTGTTAAGAGGAGGGAGGTTTTGTTCATAAGGGCAAAGGCGGTAAAAGAACATGGGCCATAAGGCTGATATTTTAGTTGTTGAGCGGCGTTGACTATCCAGTATCAGCATCTGCCCGGGTCGAGCGAGCAGTTCGCCCCGAACAATCGGGGATGTGCATACACCGCGGGCAGGTCGGTATTGGAATCTGGGCGTTACCGATGATGTTCAAAAGCGAGGGACAGGGCTATTAAAAGGGTTTGACCGTAGCGAGTATCACGATGCCGACTAAAAACAACACAGGGATTTCATTCATCCAGCGAAAATAAACATGGGAGTGCCGGTTGCGGTCATGCTTAAAATCTAATAACCATTTTCCGCAACAAACATGATAGATCAGTAATAACAGTAATAAACTTAATTTGGCATGTAGCCACCCGGAAGCAGAATACAATTCCCAGCCATAATCTACTAGCATCCAGAGTCCGAAAATAAAGGTTAAAATCATGCCTGGTGTCATAATTCCAAAAAACAGTTTGCGTTCCATTATTTTAAAACGTTCATGACTGATTTCATCATCACTCATGGCATGATAGACAAACAGGCGGGGCAAATAAAACAGTCCTGCAAACCAGGTAACCATAAAAATAAGATGTAGCGCTTTTAACCAGAGCATCTGTTTTTTCCTATAAAAGATTTTTAATACGTTGTTGCAGCGTGTCGATATCCAGCAGTCCTGTTTTTTTCATCACTATTTCCCCGGTTGGCGAAATTAAAAATGTTGAGGGTGTGTATTGAATTTTGCCGAATGCTTTGGCGTGATTCGCTGTTAAATCTAAAGCAACGGGGTAGGGTATTTGTTTTGCTTTACTCATTGACAGTACGTGGTTAGGTGGGTCGTAATACATGGCAACTGCAATTATTTCCAGACCTTGTGGATGGAACTGCTGGTAAAGTTTAATTAAGTGTGGGATTTCCTGGATACAGGTAGCACAATTAGTGGCCCAGAAAGTTACAATGACAGGGTTTCCCTGTAATTGCTTTAAATCAATTTTATTCCCGGTGAGGGTGGTAAAGATGGCATCAGGAGCCATTCCTAAGCGTAGTGATGATTTATACCAAAAAGCTAATAGCATAGATAGTATTAATAACAGTGTTATAAAAAGGCCTCTAGTGCTCATTAATACGCTCTGTTTTGATTTCGGGGGGTTGCGTTTTTCGATAGGAATTACATAAAGCCTGATATAAAGGTAATGGATTTATTAATTTCGAGGTGCTGGTTGCAAAAAATGCCGTTGCCATTAGAGGAATCAGAATTTCATGACTGCCTGTCATTTCCATCACAATGACGAAAGAGGTGAGCGGAGATTGCAACATGCCGGAAAAATAAGCAGTCATGGTCAGCAGAATCATTGCAGAAGCCGGAGCCACAGGAAACCAGTGCGCTAAATTAACCCCAAGGCCAGCTCCTGTGGCAATTGAGGGAACAAAAATCCCGCTGGGAATACCGCTAAAAAAAGTAGCGCAGGTTGCCAGCATTTTGTATAAAGGGAAAAAGGGATCCATGGATTCGCTATTAGCTAAAATGGCTGTGGCCTGACTATAGCCTGTACCAAAGGAATCACCATTGGAATAATGCCCCAGTAAAGCAATAACCCCGCCACAGGCAAAGGCAATTATCACGATGGGTAATCGGGTTCTGTTGAGGAAACGTCCTCCCCGGATGATGATTTTACTGAAAACACCACCAAAAAAACCGCCCACAATGCCACATAAAGGGATCGCTATCCAACTTTGACTCCAGGGCATGACAAACGATTTGTCATTAAAGAAAATGTAGTTATCTAATAGCGCATAGGCTGTGACCCCCGAAAATACAATAGCGGTTAACACCAGGTTGCTGGTTTTTTCCTCTAAGGCGCGTCCCATTTCTTCTATGGCAAAAATAATACCCGCTAAAGGGGCGCTAAACATGGCTGCAAACCCAGCGGCACTGCCAGCAAGTATGAGGCCTCTTTCCATATAATGAGGGGGGAATTTAACAGCCTTGCCTATCGAGGCCATAAAAGATGCGCCGACATGTACCGCAGGGCCGCCAAAACCCACAGAGGCACCCGATAATAAGCCCATAATAGGCAATAGCATTTTGCCAAAGGCAATTCTTAAGGAAAGCAGCCGGTTTCTATCGTCAAGATTATCGGTGATTTCAAGCGCAGTTTTGACCTGAGGAATACCGCTGCGTTCACAGCCCGGGAAGAAACGAAATGTGATCCAGGCTGTCAAGCTCAGACCAAACGGGGCAATAATAAAATTAAACCAGGGATATTGCATGGAGATAGCGCGATAAGTTTCGCCAGCCCACTCACTCAGCAAAGTCATTGCCACGATGAGTAAACCCACGAAAATAGCACCTAACCAAAAAACCAGGCGTTGCTTCCAGGCGGTAAAACAAAATAATGAAGCCAAGTGTTCTGACATAATGTGTATAAAGAGTTGGATGATCACCCTAAAAACTGTGTTGAGTCTGGCTTGATTGCCAGCTGTTTTTTAGGGGGTTTGGTGTCGGTAGACGGATAATTTGCCAAGCATTGGCTTAGCTGAAGACAGCTGCTGCTGAGTGGAAAAAAGCGAGTACGGATTGACAAGTTTCAGGTTGCCAGATAGTGCCAGAATACTGATCTCTAAGACCGTACCCGAGCAATGAAATCAGTGTTGTAAAGCCAGATAGATCATGCTGTCGGCTTATTGTTTCCAGCTCGCTTCAGCAGGGTATGATCTGTTTTTGGGGTGAAGGTGTTATTAAACTTTCGCCCCAGAACAAAATTAAAGGCATTAAAACGGGTGTTATTTCAAAGACAATAATTCAGTACGTCCTTCCAGTACAATATTAAGTTTATCTTCTTTTGCCAGCCAGCCAATGGCTCTTTGCGCCTCATTTTTGCTTAAACCTGTTTCTTTTGTGACCTTGGAAACACTGCTTGCTTCATGCGTGTTCAAATAATGCCATATTTTTCCAGCAGCAAGGCCAATAGTATCAGACATGTTTTTTTTCCTTAATTAATGGTGTTATTGGTTAGTTATTTCTTTTTCTTTTTCTTTTTTTTGTGTGAGTTTTTGTTTGAATTTGATTTTGGTTTTG
>JAPYOW010000067.1 GCA_029937975.1 Methylococcaceae bacterium
TGACCGCCGGAGATACTCACAGTCTGAGTGAGGTAATCACGGAGTTCGGCTGATAGCGATGCCAATTGATGTTTGGAAAGCTTGCGTACGTGTTCTGGAGTATTAATTTGGTCGAGCAGGGGGTATTTACCCGTACTATTCATATGATATCAAATCCGTTGTTGGCGCTTTCTTAAATCTAAGTGCGATTAGTTCTTAACATGATTGGGGAGCTAATCAATTTGTCAGTGATCAAAAATGTTAACTCAATTATGTTCAGGTGTTAAATAGGCGTAATTATCCCTTTTAATTCCTGACTGAGCAAGTCAGGAATTAAGGAGGGACTGTCTAATAAGTTCGTTGAATAATATAAAGTGATAAATCACGTAATAAATCCGCTTCCTTACCAAAACTACTTAAACTAGCTATCGCTTGCTCATGAAGTTCTTGTGCTTTTTGTTTAGCCCCTGCTAAACCTAATAATGCGGGATAGGTGGGTTTGTCATTTTGCTGATCTTTTCCTTGGGTTTTACCGAGTGTCGCTGTGTCGCTTTCTTCGTCAAGAATATCGTCTTTGACTTGAAATGAGAGTCCAATACATTTTGCATAATGATCCAGTTTTTTTGCAAGGACTGGATCAATGTCAGTTTTTAATAAGACGGCCATATTGACACTGGCACGAATTAAGGCCCCGGTTTTATGGATATGCATGTTTTCCAGTTCTGGAAGATTAAGCATTGTCCCTACCGATGCGAGGTCTATAGCTTGACCACCTACCATACCTTGAGAACCACTGGCTTTGGTTAAAGTCGTGATCATTTTTAAACGATTAAGGGAGTCGGTATTCATTGCCGTATCATTGGCTAATACTTCAAAAGCCAAGGCTTGTAATGCATCTCCGGTTAAAATGGCTGTTGCTTCGTCATAGGCAATATGACAAGTTGCTTTGCCTCGTCTGAGATCATCGTCATCCATCGCGGGTAAATCGTCATGAATTAAAGAATAAACATGAATTAATTCAACGGCACAGGCGGGGGCATCTAACTGTGCTTCATCTAAGCCTAAGGCTTTGCCTGTACAGTAAGTGAGCAAAGGGCGCATGCGTTTACCACCATCTAAAACCGTATAGCGCATGGCTTGATGAAGTTTGTGGGGAAGAATTTTTTCACTGGGGAGACGCAAGTCAAGTGCTCGTTCGACTCTGTTTTGTGCAGTAACAATGTATTCTTTTAAGGCATTACTCATGGTTAAAGGGCTCCAAGGTCTGTTGACCATTTTTTTCTACTAAGATTTGTACTTTTTGTTCTGCTTCTTGCAATGCTTTTTGGCAGGTGCTGGTTAATTTAATACCTTTTTCAAAGGATTTTAAGGATTCTTCCAGTGATAACTCACCTTGTTCCATTTGTTCAACTAACTGCGCTAACTCTTCTAAAGAGTCTTCAAATAAGGTGGCACTTTTTTTTCTGGGCATATTAAATCATTTACGGTAACTATATTTTTTAAAACAGGGGGCATCAAGCCAGGCGAATAGGGATCTTGAAAAATATTTACATGTTACGATATCAGGCGTTGACTATTATATCTTAAATAGCAGGAAATATGAGTAGCGAATATAACGCAGCAGCCATTGAAGTTTTAACAGGATTAGATCCAGTAAGAAAACGACCTGGTATGTATACAGATACCACTAGACCTAATCATTTGGTACAAGAGGTTGTCGATAACAGTGTGGATGAAGCGGTAGCCGGTCATGCGGATTGTATCGATGTGGTCTTATATAAAGACGGCTCTGTGCTAGTGAAAGATAATGGGCGGGGCATGCCGGTTGATTTACATCCTGAGCAAGGTATTCCCGGGGTTGAAGTGATTATGACGCAGCTTCATGCAGGCGGTAAGTTTTCTAATAAGAATTACCAGTTTTCGGGGGGCTTGCATGGTGTTGGTGTGTCTGTTGTCAATGCGTTGACTGCGCAGTTAGAAGTACAGGTTAAACGGCATGGTAAAGTGTATCAGATGACTTTTGCCCATGGTGAAAAACGCACGGAATTAATTGAAACAGGTACGGTAGGCAAAGCCAATACGGGTACCCAGATTACTTTTTTACCCGATCCTAAATATTTTGATTCAGCTAAAATTTCTGTTGTAAAACTCAGGCATGTTTTACGGGCAAAGGCGGTGTTGTGCCCTGGCCTTAAAGTTTCTTTAGTGTCAGAACAAACAACGGAAGAGTGGGTCTGGTGTTATCAAGATGGACTCAAGGAATATTTGCTGGATCGTGTGGGTGATGTGGATATCTGTCCGCAAATTCCGTTTATGGTGGAATCAACAGCGACTAATGAAGCCGTACAATGGGGGGTGGTCTGGACCGAGGATGGTCTGCCGGAAAGCATCACTGAAAGTTATGTTAATTTAGTGCCTACCGCACAAGGGGGAACCCATGTTAATGGTTTGCGATCTGGATTGACTGAAGCCATGCGTGAATTTTGTGAGTTTAGAAGTTTATTACCTCGTGGCGTAAAAATTGCCCCGGAAGATGTCTGGGAAAGTTGTCATTTTATATTGTCGGTTAAACTAGAGGATCCTCAGTTTTCAGGACAAACGAAAGAGCGGTTGAGTTCCAGAGAATGTGTGCCTTTTGTATCGGGGATTGCTAAGGATAGCTTTAGTCTTTGGCTTAATCAACACCCGCAAGAAGGTGAAAAAGTTGCCGAAATTATTCTTGCCAGTGCGCAAAAAAGGCTTAAATCTAGCAGGAAAATAGTAAGAAAGAAAATCACTTCCGGTCCTGCATTGCCGGGTAAATTGGCGGATTGTTCAGCACAGGATATATCTCGAACTGAATTGTTTTTGGTGGAAGGCGATTCGGCGGGGGGTTCGGCAAAACAAGCAAGAGATAGAGAGTTTCAGGCGATTATGCCTTTACGAGGCAAGATTCTGAATACCTGGGAGGTGGATTCTACGCAAGTCATGGGCTCTCAGGAAGTCCATGATATTGCCGTCGCACTGGGTATAGAGCCAGATTCGGATGATTTGAAAAATTTACGCTATGGCAAAATTTGTGTGTTGGCGGATGCGGATTCAGATGGAAATCATATTGCAACACTCATTTGTGCGCTGTTTTATAAACACTTTACTGCGCTGGTTAAAGCGGGTCATGTATTTATTGCTATGCCGCCTTTATATCGAATTGATGTGGGTAAAAAAGTCTTTTACGCTCTGGATGAGGCAGAACGTCAGGGCGTGTTAGCCAGAATTGAGGCTGAGAAATTAAAAGGCAATATAAATGTACAACGCTTTAAAGGCTTGGGTGAAATGAATCCCAGTCAGTTGAGAGTTACCACTATGGATCCTGACACCAGACGATTGGTGCAATTAACGGTTGAAGAGGGCGATGAAACTGTAGAGAAACTGGATTTGTTATTAGCAAAAAAACGCTCTCAAGATAGAAAGCAGTGGCTGGAAGCTAAGGGGAACCTGGCTGAGCTCTGATGGCTATGAATATAGTTGCCTGTGCCCTGAAGGAGTTGAGGGACAGGGTGAGTTTAAATGCATTAATAAACGGCTAAGTTTATGTTCTATTTTGCTTTTTACGTGGGATAAAATAATTAATAGCTTTTGGCATTGGTTTTCGTGATAATGTGCAGCTCTTAAAGTGCTGTTACTGTTGTGTAATGGCTTAAATGAGAAGCCGGTGCGTGATGTTAGAACTGGGATTTATTCAATTCCTGGGATTAAGCAAAGCCGACGCTGCCCCTGTAATGGTAATTAAGTAAAAAATAAGCCAGTGGCCATGGTATTTAGCTATGGGAAGTCGATTTATCAGGAGTCGTTTTTAATCAATGACCTCCACTTATAAGTCCGGATTACCTGTCTGCAAGATTTACTGTGTAGCGGTGGGCTTTCAGACAGTTTTTTATAACTGCTTTTTGTTCTTTTTCACGCTGTTTAAATTTATTTTTTTGCGCGGGCGGCGTAGAGGACGTAATGCGGATCATTTTCTTATTTCTAATACTGCTGAATACAGTGTTGCCTGTTTATGCTCATATTCAGGAGCATGAAGAACAAATCAAACCCGGATATACCCCCTTTCTTCAAGAGGAAGAGGTGTTTTCATCGGTCAATTTTCTGAAAGACCAAATACCTTGTAATGGTTATGTTCGCGCCGGTTATATACAGACAGATCATTCATCAGCCACTGCATTGGGTGGAGCTGTGGGTTGTGCATATCAGCTGAATTCAGTTATCAAAACACATCTAAGTCTTTATGCCTCCTGGAGTCCGGGTGTCAATAGTGAAAATGATGAGAATATTCAAGGCGAATTTTTTAACAGCAAACAAGATAGCTATTTAATCGTAGGTGAAGCCTATTTGACGCTGTCGTATGAACAGTTTCATGCGCGTTTAGGTCGACAGCATTTTGATTCACCACATATTGATAGTGATGATTTGCGGATGATACCTAATTTGTTTGAAGCGTATCTGCTGGATACCCATGTTTCGGATGAACTGGCGATGGGAATAGGATTTGTTAGAGAAGCTGCCGGCTGGGAAAACGGCGCTAATGCCTCGCAATTTGTTTCTATTGGTGAAGCTTTAGGCGGAGAATCCAGCGGTGCCTGGTTAAGCTGGTTAAGTTATCAGCACGATATAATCAGTTCGGATAGCTGGTTTTATTATATTCCAGACCATTTAACCCAGTTTTATTCTGAATTCATAATGAGTGATGAATTATCAGCTGATTTTTCCTATCGTCTTGGCTTGCAATATGACTGGGGAAAAGACGCGGGTAATGCAAAGCTGGGCCGCGTTGATGCACATACTTTAGGAATACTGTCCGCAATTACCTGGTCTGATTTGACATTAACAGCGGCATATAATAAAAATTTTGGTAATACCGGTGCCTTAGCCAGTGTAGGAGGCGGTCCTTTTTTTACCTCGGTAGAGGATCAAATGCTGGATGTTGTTGAAGGGGTAGATGCTGAAAGTATATTGTTGAGTGTTGAATATCATCTTAATGATTTTGTCGATCTGGGGGTGATGGCCGGTAAATTTAGCGCATCCAATAAAAAGGACTATAACAAGGAAGAACTTAATGTATTCATCAACTTTAACTGGGGTGAAATAGTAGATGCTGAAGTGCTGTATGCAGTGGTTGATGATTTAACTCCCGGCCCTGACTGGCATCAAGTCAGAGCGATTGTGACCTACCATTATTAGCGAACAAGCATGCATTTTTGAAGTCTGGTTTTTTCTGCATTTGCTCTGGCAATCATTGCCGGAACCGTATTAAGTGCTTATCAGGCTTTTTTTGTTACCCCTATTATCGTAGGGTCAGAAACTTATGAAGTGGTTGAATTGACTGCAGATAAGTCCCACTCGCAAACAGCCACGTGCTCGCAATACTTAGTGCCAGCCGCCATATTGTTTTGTGGGGTCGCCTCTAAAACCTGCTGTCGTTTTATTGGAATCAGGGACACTCACGGAACTTTCAGCCGCACTCACCATATGAGCATGAGTGTATCCACCCAGGGCTTTTGCTTGTTTGGCAATGGCAGTTGTCAGGTCATTAATGTCATAGGTTTTGATGTTGGGGTAAATGATAACCGAGGTCATTTTTTTGGCATCATTGTTTTTGGTCGAGGGATAAAAGTGTAATTCGATGGGTAACACCGTGCCCGCAGGGATAGTGACAGAATAATGGTAATTATTGTGCAAACTTGTGCTGACAATGAGCTTGCCTTTAGTGTCAGTTACTTTGATTTTCCCTGAAAGGATAGTGCCTTTTTTGTTGCTGACTTTACCCTTGATAACGGTATCTTTTGAATACGATTGTACTTTTTGTTTGACGGAGAAGTTGTTGTTGCTCGTTTTGTTATTATTATCACAGCCCATGAATAATGAGCTGGATAATATTGTGCCTAAGACAAGTTGTAATAGCGGCTTGGTCTTTGAAGTTAGGTTGTTCATGTGTTTCTCCTTTTGATTTCAAGCTGAATCTACAGTAAAAGCAAGGGCTCAATCTGGATTGTAACATGCTGTCAAGTTGGTTTTTTCCTGATGCAGGATGAACTAATTGAATCTTTGTAATTGAGAATGACAGGCGTTTAATCCATCGTATTCAGCGTCCAGGGTTTTATTTTTGTTATAATTTGTTAAAAAAAGGAACCGATCATAAGCGGCGTAGTTCTGACTAGTCTAGATGATTGTGATAATAAGGCGGCAGGTGTCCAGCATTGTTTAGTGATCAGTTAACAAATGCAGTTATCTTTGAATGCTTTTCAGTTCGATAATCGTTTGCAGCCATCACTTTTACCTGTTGTGGAGAGTTTTAAGAGGCTTTCAGGCTTAGTGGCAAATCCTGAACGGATATATTATCCAAAACAATGGATGCGTGTTTGTGAACACATTCGTTCACGTGTGAGTATGGCGTCAGAAATAGTCATGTGTAATGTGATTTTATACGGAAAAGTATCGAATAAACGATGAGACTTGCTAATGCAGCAGATGAAATTACCCATGAAGATAATCATCATATAGAGCTTTTTTAATGCAATTATGAATAAATATTTTGTTGTTAACCTGTTATTAATGACTCTGCAAGGCTGCAATGCGTTTTATGTTAATCAACCCCCGGCTCCTGTCTATAGTAGAACGCGGGCAACTTACCCTGTTATAGACCCGGCAAAGGATAACTCTCGACATGGAGCAGGGATCGAAAAGATTAACAAGCTCCAAGAGCAAAGTCAGTTATTGCCAGTTACAGTCAGAGCAACTCAAGCTGTTATTAATCCGTTAACGGATATAAAGCCCATGTCTCAGGCGATCATGTCTTTAGTGCTAGAAGCTGAAAAAAAGAGTCAGGCGGGGAATTTGTCATCTGCAGTCGCTATCATTGAGCGCGCTTTAAGAATCGAATCAAGAAATCCCAGATTAACCTATAAATTAGCAAAGCTACGCCTCAAGCAATCTAAACCGCGTTTGGCTGAAGATTTAGCACAAAAAGCGGCTTTATTATCGGCACAGGATATCTCTTTAAAAAGACAAAGCTGGCTGTTAATCAGTGAAGCCAGAAAACAGCAGCATAATTATTACGGTGCTAAACAAGCACAGCTGAAAGCAGATAATCTCTAGCAATGCCTCGGGCGCTGATAGGAATTACAAACTCTGCACCCCAGGTATCTGGTTTTAGCAAAGTGGCAAGAAGAGACGTTGAATACCACAGTGAACTGTTTAAAGCACATGTTGGAACGAAATTGCTAAAGGACAAGGGGTATTAACAAAGGGCTAGACTTGCAAGCGAGAAGCTCTATATCCCATATAGCGAATTGATTAATTAATGCGCCAGGTTAAGAAATCTGGCAGGCCTAGCAGTCGCAATCTTGATGAGATATAAATGTTACTCTGACCCTCAATATGATGAAAATTAAAAGTCGTGGTATGAACGCTGATGCAAGGAAATGGCTTACGCTTTTTATTCTGACATTTTTATGTGGGCTAATTTATGTTTATCTATCCAATGATGAATCCATACGTCCCATTCCAGATGTCGACAGCTTGAATCCGCAACAGGTTGAACTGGGTGGTTTTTTGTTTAATGACGTACGCTTATCCAAAGGGGCTCAGCTCTCTTGTGCCAGTTGTCATTCTATGACTATGGGTGGCGCAGATGCACAAGTGGTTTCTACGGGGGTGGATCGGCGGAAAGGGAATATAAACTCGCCTAGCGTATTTAATAGCAGTTTAAATTTTCGCCAATTTTGGGATGGCAGAGCGGCCAACCTCATGGAACAAGTGGATGGCCCCATAGCAAATCCTAAAGAAATGGATTTTAGTTGGGAGCAGGCCATAGAGATACTCAAAAAAGACTCGTTTTATGTTGAGATGTTTAAGTCGGCTTATACAGATGGTTTAACTATCCTCAATATGCGGAAAGCGATAGTCAGTTTTGAGGAATCCTTATTAACGCCTAATAGTCGTTTTGATCTGTATTTAAAAGGTGATGAAACAGCAATATCACAACGAGAATTAGAAGGTTATCATTTATTTAAGCAATATGGCTGTATTTCCTGTCACCAAGGTGTTGCAGTGGGCGGAAATTTATTTCGGCCGTTCGGTGTTCATGGTGATTACTTTAAAGACAGAGGCGATATTACCGAAGCTGATTATGGCCGTTTTGCTGTGACACAAAAAGAAATAGATCGTTTTGTTTTTAAAGTTCCCAGTTTAAGAAATATTGAATTAACAGCACCTTATTTTCATGATGGCTCTCAGGAAACACTCTTAGCGGCGGTTAATATTATGATGAAGTATCAGTTAGGACGCGTGCCGAAGGAAAATAGCAGTCTGTTGATTGTGGGATTTTTAAAAACCTTAACAGGACAATATCAGGGTAAGTCCTTAAAGAAAAAAGGGCAGTAAAAAAGACGCTATTTTCCTAATTGAGGCTATGTTATTTGCATCAATTACTATGTTGGTTACACAGTATTATTTATAGGGACAGTATGGCAATTTAATCCGTGAACTGATGACAGAGTATGGGTTAAGTAAGTCCTTTGTCTATCGGCTGTTGTAAGTAAGAGTCTAAATTGGGCAAGCCTTCCCTTAAAACCCTGGGCCGGGATCGTGATAATAATCAGGGTTTCACATAGAGAGATCAAACTATGGCTAAAAATAATGGTGATTCTGAAATTCGTAAAACGACAGGTGCGCCACTTTTAAAATTTGATTTTGATTTTGTAGAACAGCAGGCCGCGCTTGGTTTGTCGTACGAACAACTGGCAATAGCCTGTGGTTGCGACCTAAAAACCTTCAACAAACGCAGGGAGATTTCTCCAGACCTACAGGAAGCGGTGGACAGGGGGTATCGGGCTAAAGACATCAACGATGTCATCAATGCGCTTTACCAAAAAGCCCTGAAAGGTGATGCACTCGCTCAAATATTTTGGCTTAAAAACCGCTCTGATAAAAATGACTAAGCAAAGTAAATTGCTAATATAGCCGTTAGATCGGTCGGTTTTTATACAGCTACGCAAACCAGAGCCTGCCTGCGAGTCGAAAAAAGTGACTCCTTTGCAAGAGGAGGTGGTTTCTGCATCGGAGTCTATAGGCAACAAGCGTACAGTCTGCTTGGCTGGAGTTTAAATTCGGTGCTAGTTCCCCGGGGAACTTTGCAAAACTTTACACCGTAAAAAGGAAGTTAGAGAAGTTTTTAGCCTGTTAGTTCCTAGCCGAACCCCCTTTATCGATTTGCGGCGTTATTGGATGGCCAATTTGTCGGGTATTTATCCACAAATTCAGGGGATAACCACTGAATAAAACTCCTGATCCTAACCGCTATCCGTTGAGATATATGGATGCCTGTTAGATGGATTGTTTTTTACAGCTACGCTCACTGGGTTATCCTGGTCTTTCTGGAACCCCGTTCTTCTCTCCTTAAAGTCAGAGTTAATTTCATTAAAATCAGGAATGAGATAAGTATTAAAATTGTATTTTTCATTTCTTAATCCTTTAATCAATTTTTTTAATAAACCCTCAACTTGAGTATAGACGCAAAACTGAGTCCCAACTTCGGTAACTACGATATACAGTTTGTATGATATGCCAGCTACGTTCATTGGGTTCTTCCGTTCTTTATGGAATCCGTTCTACTCTACTTGCTTGCCATCCTTCCAGTTTACTTCATGCCATTTATATCCGCACGCATACCACTTAGTCTCAAATCCATTTTTCTTACCATCCGTCCATTTTAATTCACCCCACTTATCTCCGCTCTCATACCATAAAATCTCAAGTCCCTCTTTCTTGTCACACTTGTAGTTTATTTCACGCCACTTCAGTCCATTCTCATGCCACCAAGTCTCAAGTCCTTCTTGCTT